>DAHUYD010000163.1 GCA_027315385.1 Acidobacterium sp. | reverse complement strand
CCGTAGCTAAAAACTTTGTCGCATTCTTGTCGCAAATACCGCCCAGAGAGCCGTTTTTGCCGGTTTTTCCGGTTCGTAAGTGCTGTACCGTCTATAGGTTACGGTTTTCTGAATTTCATGGCATGGAAGAGGTCGTCGGTTCCGACGAAAAAGAACTGCCCCAACCCCAACCGCGCCCGCCTTTGGCGTGTTGGCGTGGTCGAGTACCTTACTGCCGCAAGCCCAGCCTCGAAAGCGCCCCCAACAGAGGTCCCGCGCCAGCGGGACGACGGGGAAAGCCTCGGCCTTCAGGCCGGGGAAATGAAATCGCGCGCGGAGCGCGCCTCCTTGCTGCCGCAGGCCCGGGGCCCCCGTCGCGCTTGCGCGAACGGGGCGGGAGCCCGTCGGCGCAGCCCGGAACGAGCGCAGCCGACAAAGCCGCCCCTAGCCGTCCCATTCCTGACGCCTAACCGCCTCACCCCTGTCCGCTCAGAAAAAACTGTCAAGCCCCGCGCCTCCGCACCAAAGTAATCCCCGTTGATTCCACACAACATCGCCGCCAAACCTACCAAAGATATTTGGCAGTCTAATTCTTCTAACTTGATATCCTGAACTTAGAATGGAAAACGAAAAGGCCGCGCCCCGCGCGGCCTTTTCCTTTTCCCAAACATCCATCCGTGTCCTCTGTGGTGAACCGGATCGCGGACGCTGATCGCTGCCCCGCTTTTCGCTGACCGGTTCTTAGCTGACCGGACCGAAGCTGGCCGTTTCATCGCTGGCCGCTCCTGAGCGCTCTGAAAGGAACTCTATGTCCGCCGCCTCTGACGCCATCGCCTCGAACCCCATCCTGCGCCCGCCCTCCATCCGCTGCCGCTCCCTCACCGTGGCCGGACGCCAGTGCACCGCGCGCGCCATGCGCGGCCAGGACCTCTGCTACCCGCACGCGAAAAATCGCCGCCTCGTCCTCCCTCGCGGCGTCAACGTTACCCTCCCTCTCTTCGAAGACCTCGACTCCATTCGCGTCTTCGGCACCCAGATGATCCAGGGACTCCTCACCAAAGCCATCGACTCCCGCCGCGCCGGCAAAATCCTCTACGCCTGCCAGATCATCGCCAATACCATGCCCCGCCCTGCGCGGCTGGCCGCCACCAACGAGCAGGAGAAAATCGCAGACCCCGTCACCGAAGTCTCCGAAGGTCCGGACGGCGACCTCGGCCCCATCGAAGACAGCCGTACCCAGGCCAAATTCGGCGATATCTGGAGCATGGACAAATACCGCTTCGAACAGGAGTGCGAACGCCTCGGCCGCCCCCTCCCGAAAACGCCCGCCGACCTGCCCCAGTCCGGCTGGCTCAACCCGGAAGACATTGATAAGGTCCGGCGTCAGCGCGACACCGGCCAGCGCCTCCTCCTCGATGGCGGCTACCGCGACAAGATCCTCGCGCTTCACCTCGAGGCTGACCTCCGTGGCGAGCTTCCCCCCATCGCCGACCGCCGCTGCACGTTCGGAGCCGACCCCACCTGCGCCGGTCCCGGCCCTCATGGCGCCGCTCACGAAGCCTGCAACTATTGCCAGCAGGAACTCGACCAATACCTCCGTCTCCACCCCGGTGTCGTTCTGCCGCCCACCCACTTCAAAGCCTGCGCCGAAGAGCCGAGTGCGCTGGACACAATGAGTGACCCACCCCTGTCGCGCGTCCTGGGCGCGTCGCGGCGGCGCAGGGCTTTGAGACATCGCGGAATCACCTGGACCCCTCCTGTCGAATCAGTCAACATCGCTAACTCCCGCCAATCCAATCCAATTCCACCTATCACCCCATATGGGGGGGACCCTCATCGACAAAAACACGGCCCGCGCTATCCTTCCTCCATGCCTCTCACCGTCGCCGCAGCGCTCCGCATCGGACGCTCGTTTCCCAACGTCGAGGAATCGACTTCGTGGGGCGCGCCGGCGCTTAAGGTTTGCGGCAATCTGATGGCCTGCGTTCCCACGAACAAAGCCGCCGAGCCTGATTCGTTCCTCATCCGCATGGATCGCGCCGAACGTCCCGCCCTGCTGGCCGAAGCTCCCGACCTCTATTACGCTCCGGACCATTACCTTGGCTACGACGCCGTGCTGGTGCGCCTGGCGCACTGCACGCCGGAGCTGATGCACGATCTACTGGCGATGGCGCACAGGTTTGTATGTCGCAAGCCAGCCCCGAAGCCTGGGAAGACGCACCGGAGTCAGTCCCGCCAGTAACATGGGGCCATTACCCGCGTGGCAACGGCATGCCTCCGATGGGCGATTGAGAGGGCGCGCCGCTGGCCGCAAACTTGTATCAGATTTCGGCACCGATCTCTGCCGTTGCCACTCCAAGCTGAAATCAGGTCGAATTCAGGAGGAAGCACTTGCGGCGCGCACTCAACTCTCTGCAAGCTCTGTGGCAGGATGAATCCGGACAGGACGTTGTCGAATACGCTCTTCTGGCCGCTTTAATTGGTCTTGCGGTGGCGAACGAACTGCACACTATCGGGAACGCGGTGAAGAACGAATACACGCAGATCGCCGGCCAGTTTGGCGCCCACGGCAGCCAGGGAGGTCCCGCAGGGCCGGGCACTGGCGGTCACGGCACTGGCGGACACGGAGCAGGCGGTCACGGCACCGGCGGACATGGTTCGGGCGGGCATGGTTCGGGCGGACATGGTTCGGGCGGACATGGCGGCCGCGGAGGCCGTGGCGGACGTGGCTCGGGTGGACGCGGAGGCCGCGGCTGATCCCGCGCCGGTTGCAGCGCTAACGCATCACTTCCTGCTCGGATTCCTTTTCCGTCTCGGCCGGGCCGACGCCATGCGCTGGGAAAAACAGGCTGAAGACCGTCCCCGTCGATACGCCGGCGGCTCGGCTGCGCATGCGGACCGTGCCCTGATGCTTGCGGATAATCTGATCGCTCACCCAGAGTCCGAGTCCTGTGCCGGTGGCATCCTTGGTGGTAAAGAACGGCTCGAAAATGTGACGCCGGGCCTCCGGCGGAATGCCGCAGCCGGTATCGGCGACGGTAACGCGGACGCCTTCGATTCCCTGCTGCTGCGCGGCTCGCGCGCGCACGGTCAGGCGGCCGCCCCGTGGCGTCATGGCGTCGAGGGCGTTGGTGACGAGATTCGCGAAGAGCTGCCGCAACTCGCCGGCGAAGCAGAAGAGCGGCAGATCGGGCGGGTAGTCACGCTGCACCTGGACATGGGCGGTCTGCACCCGACCGGTGTGCAGCGCAAGCACTGAGTCCAGCAGCTCGGCAACGTTGGCGACGGCGGGCAGAGTGGACTGGCGATAGAAGCGCAGCGTCTGCTGGGCAATTTCCGAGACGCGCGCGACTTCCTGCTGCGCCATCTCGACAAAACGCTCCAGGGCCGGCGCGAGAGGGCCCTGCCGGATGAGATAAAGCAGATTGGTGACCGCTTCCAGCGGATTGTTGATTTCGTGAGCGACCGAGGCGGCGAGACGCCCGGCCGCAGCGAGTTTTTCAGTGCGGCGCAGAGCTTCCTCTGAGCGCTTCTGCTCGGTGGTTTCAACGAGGATGGCGCCGACCCAGCGGGTGGTTTCAGGATCGGTGCGAACCGGATAGAGATGCGCGAGCCAGCTCCGCGTGCGGCCGGGCGCGGCCTCCCACACCAGCTCGAGATTGCGCACGGGCTGTCCGGTCTCGAATACGTTTTCAAGGCTCTGCTCCAGCCTGGCGGCCGCCGCGGGCGGGAGAATCACATCGGCGCCGCGGCCGAGGTGCAGGGCGAACGAGTAGCCGTCCATCTCGGCGAGGAACTGATTAACGCGGACGAAGCGGTATTTGCGGTCGAAAAAGGCGAATCCGATCGGCGCATTGGCCAGCATGGAATCGAGCAGCGCGAGAGTTTCGTTCAGGCCGGCGCGCTGCTCCTTGATCGCCGCGACCATGCGGTTGAAGGCGATGGTGAGATCCGCCGCCTCATTGGCCGTTTTCACCGGCAGCGGGAATGCTCCCGTATCTTCAGTGTCCTGAATCAGGCGGCGCGTCGCTCGCGTGAGCGTGGCCAGCTGCCGGGTGATGGACTCGGCCAGAATGGCGGCGATGGCGGTGCAGCCGGCAAAGACGAACAGTGCCCACAGAACGGTCATGCGCAGCAGCGAACGCAAATCCTGGTGATCCTGCTGGTCGTTGGGATAGATCCACGCCAGCGCGCGGACCTGACCGCCGGCCACTACGGGAGCGACCGCTTCCCAGTCGCGCGCGGAAGTGGCGAAGATCTCCGGCTTGCCGAGCGCGCGGAGATAGCGTCGCTCTTTGGACGAGAGGGTTACGCGGCCCAGCGTGGCTGGATCGCTGCTCGCCATCGTGCGGCCCTGCATATCGGTAATCTGCGCGGCATTGACGCTGGGGGCCTGGGCGGCTGTGACGACAATGTTCTGCAGGTCGCGGGGATGATTGCGCTGGATGGCAATGCCGCCTTCAGCGGCTACGAGATAGGCCTGGTACTCAAGGCGGCTGCGCAGGTGGTGGAGCAACTCGGCATCCTGCTGATGCGCCAGCAACACGGCGAAGATGCCGACCACGATCAGCTCGAACAGGATCAGCGCGCCCATCAGCTGGCCGCGGATCGTGCGCAGAACTGGAAACTTCTTCATCCTTGCTGACTACTCCTCCGGCGCCGCCGGCCGGACGGGTCGACTCACCCGTTGGTTTCTAAACACGAGCCAATTCTCCGGCGGGAAGGCTAAGCTTCTGTTTCAGATCGGCTGCGATCTGGCGTCCGTGAAAACGCCCGTTCTCAATAAAAATCTCGTTCGTCCGCTCCCCGGCGATAATGACGCCCGCCAGGTAAATCCCCGGCACATTGCTCTCGAGGCTGGAGGGATCGCACGCCGGGCAGCGATCTTTGCCGTCGATGCGCACTCCCAGCGACTCAAGAAACGTAAAGTCCGGAAGATAGCCGGTCAGGGCGAAGACGAAGTCGTTGGGCAGAATGAGTTCGCAGTCCGGGGTGTCCAAAGTGACCGTGTCGGGGTCGATGCGGCGGACATTCGTCCGAAAATGCGCCTTGATTTCGCCGTTCTTGATGCGGTTTTCGATGTCCGGCAGAATCCAGTATTTGATGTGCGGCTGCATCGCCGAACCGCGGTAGACCACCGTGACCCGCGCCCCGTGGCGCCATAATTCCAGCGCGGCGATGGCCGCGGAGTTTTTGCCGCCGATCACCGCGACATCCATGCCGTAGTACGGATGGGGGTCGACGTAATAGTGCATGACCTTAGACAATTCTTCGCCCGGAATATTCATCAGGTTCGGGAGATCGTAGTAGCCCGTCGCCACCACAACCTTTCGAGTGGTGTATGCGCGGGCGCGGCCGAAACGGTCGCGTGTGTGTACCTCGAAGCGCAAATCCTCGCCCGTCACCCGCTCCACTGCCTGATAAGGGCGGATGTCCAGGCGGTAATACATCGCCACTTTGCGGTAGTACTCCAGCGCCTCGTTGCGGGTGGGCTTGGCGTTGGGGCTCGGAAAGGGAATGTCGCCGATTTCGAGCAGCTCCGACGTGGTGAAAAACGTCATGTGCGACGGATAGTGGAACAGCGAATTGCAAAGGCAGCCCTTGTCCACGAGGGCCGAACGGAAGCCTGCGCGCTGTGCCTCGATGGCGCAGGCCATCCCGGTTGGTCCGGCGCCGATCACGAGGACGTCAAAGGCGCCGGACTGCTGCGCGGCGTTGCTCATTACCTTAGCTTAGACGATGGCTGGCCTGACTGGTGGCGCGCAGGGGCGGGGAGGGGCGCTTCAGTTTACCCTGAATACAGGACAGGCAGACATCGATGGCAACCATTCGGCAGGACGATTTCATTCAGAGCGTGGCGGATGCGCTACAGTACATCAGCTATTACCATCCAGTGGATTACATTACGTCGCTGGCACGGGCGTACGAGCGGGAGGAGTCGGCGGCGGCGCGGGACGCGATAGCGCAGATCCTGGTGAACTCGCGGATGTGCGCGGAGGGTCATCGGCCGATCTGCCAGGACACGGGCATTGTGACCATTTTCCTGAAGGTCGGCATGGACGTTCGCTGGGACACAGCGATGACGGTGCAGGAGATGTGCGATGAGGGCGTGCGGCGCGCCTATACGAACCCGGACAATACGCTGCGCGCGTCGATCCTGGCCGATCCGGCGGGGGCGCGGAAAAATACGCGCGACAATACTCCGGCAGTGGTCTCGATTGAGATGGTGCGCGGGGGGAACGTCGAGGTCACGGTTGCGGCGAAGGGCGGAGGGTCAGAAGCCAAATCGAAGTTTGTCATGCTGAACCCGTCGGATTCGATCGTGGAGTGGGTGGTGAAGACGGTGCCGACGATGGGCGCCGGCTGGTGCCCGCCGGGGATGCTGGGCATCGGGATCGGCGGCACGGCGGAAAAAGCGATGCTGCTGGCGAAGGAATCGCTGATGGACCCGATCGATATGAGGGATTTGATTGCCCGCGGGCCTAAGAATCGCATCGAGGAGCTGCGGCTGGAAATCTACGAGAAGGTGAATCAGCTCGGCATCGGCGCGCAGGGACTCGGCGGGCTGACTACGGTGCTGGATGTGAAGATCAGGGACTATCCAACGCATGCGGCGAATCTGCCGGTGGCGATGATTCCCAACTGCGCCGCGACGCGGCATGCGCACTTTGTGCTGGATGGCTCCGGGCCGGTGGCGCTTGAACCGCCATCCCTGGAAGACTGGCCGAAGATCGCGTACGACATGTCCTCGGCGCGACGTGTGAATCTGGACACAGTGACGCGCGAGGAAGCCGCGACGTGGAAGCCGGGGGAAGTCCTGCTGCTGCGGGGCAAGCTGCTCACCGGGCGGGATGCCGCGCACAAGCGGATGACGGAGATGCTGAACCGGGGAGAGAAGCTGCCGGTCGACTTCACGAATCGCTTTATTTATTACGTCGGACCTGTTGATCCTGTTCGGGATGAAGTAATGGGGCCTGCGGGGCCGACGACGGCGACGCGCATGGACAAATTTACCCGGCAAATGCTGGAACAGACCGGATTGCTGGGGATGGTTGGGAAGGCGGAGCGGGGGCCCGCGGCAATCGAAGCCATCCGCGACAATCGTGCGGTTTACCTGATGGCTGTGGGCGGAGCGGCGTATCTGGTTTCCAAAGCGATTCGGGCTTCCCGGATTGTGGCGTTCGAGGATCTCGGGATGGAGGCAATCTACGAGTTCACGGTTGAGGATATGCCGGTAACCGTGGCCGTGGATGCGCAAGGGACGTCCGTACACCAGACGGGGCCAGCGGAGTGGAAGGTACGCATCCAGAAAGAATTCGCCGGTGTACCAATTTTGGCGTAGGGACCAGAGGCGGAAAACGGGAGCCCGGGAGAGTTGTTCTTCAGGGGCGAGAGCCCGGAGGGTTGCGGGTATTATGGCAAGGCTGAAGCGGTGCCCTTTCAAAGCATTGCGTTTACCGGCTCCTGACCAGTTTCTCCCGACATGAAACCATCCGTCTCTCACCTTGAAGCGATCGGTTTTGCCCTTGCGGGGTTCACGTTTTGGGTGCTCACCGACACGACCATCAAGCTGGTGGGCCCTTCGGGGCTGCCGGCCTATGAGGTCGTGGGGTTCCTGGGACTCTTCATTGCGGCGTTTCTGCTGCTGCACGCTTCGATGCGCGGCCAGTTGCGCCAACTTTGGCCGCGAAATCTGTCGCGCCAGCTGGTACGGTCCGGGCTGGATCTGGGGAATAACCTGGGGGTGGTGATCGCGCTGCGTCACCTCAACCTCACGCTGTTCTACATCCTTGTCTTTCTGGCGCCAATGGTGACGACGATCCTGTCGGCGATTTTTCTGCGTGAGCGGCTAACCTGGCGCAAGAGTCTGGCGATCCTGGGCGGATTCGTTGGGGTGGTAATTGCGGTGGATCCACTGGGCACTGGCCGCCACGCCGACTGGCCCGGATATGCGGCGTGCATGCTCTGCGTTGCCTGCTTTTCGGTGAACATGGTCTGGTCGCGCGTGCTCACGCAGACGGAGACGCCGGAGAGCCTCACCTTCTTTTCAGGGCTGGTGATGGCGGTGGTTGGATTCGGGCTGATGCTGGGCCACGCCGCGCCGGTGGGGTGGGGACTCGGCGGGCTGCTGGTGAGCATGGGGCTGTTCTGCGCGCTGGGTACGATGTGCTTTTTTATCGCGCTCCGGCACACGTCGGCGGCCAATGTGGCGCAGTACCATTACACGCAACTTGTTACCGGGGCGCTGATGGCCTATCTGGTGTGGCACCAGAAGCCGACCCTCTTCATGCTGGTGGGCGGAATTCTGATTGCCGGATCAGGACTCTCGATCGCGTGGGCCGCATCGCGGGAACGATTCAGCGGGATTCCGCTGCCTGTTGTGCCGGAGTGAGCCGCATGGGGGCGTGAGTCGTTGGTTGCCGTCTCCTCATCCCACACGGAAGGAGCGCTTATGTCTGTTACTCGCCGCGAAAAAGATTCGCTCGGCTATATCGAAGTTCCCGCTGAGGCGTTGTATGGAGCGCAGACCGCGCGTGCGGCCGAGAACTTCCCCATCTCCGGGATGCGCGCGCATCCGCTGCTGATCCGCGCGATCGGGATGGTCAAGCGCGCGGCGGCCGAGGCGAATCGGGAACTGGGGACGGTCGACACCCGCCGCGCCGACGCCATCATTGAGGCCGCGCAGGAAGTGATCGGTGGCCGGTGGAACGATGAGTTTGCCGTCGATGTCTTCCAGGCGGGAGCGGGCGTCAGCTTTCACATGAACGCGAATGAAGTGATCGCGAACCGGGCGAATCAAATCCTCGGCGGCGCGCTGGGCGAATATGCCGAGGTTCACCCGAACGACCACGTCAATTACGGTCAGTCCACGAACGACGTCTTCCCTGCCGCGATGCGGCTGGCCACGCTGCTGGCGCTGGAGACGCTGTATCCCGAGATGGACGGGATGGCCGCTGCCTTCGCGAGAAAGGGAGCGGAATTCGACCAGGTGATGAAGTCGGGACGCACTCATATGCAGGATGCTGTGCCGATCCGGCTGGGGCAGGAGCTCGCGGCTTACGGCGTGGCGTTTAGCAAGGGTGCCCAGGCGTTGCAGCAGGCTGGCGATGCGCTGCGCGAACTGGGACTGGGCGGGACGGCCGTGGGCACGGGGCTGAACACGCATCCCGAATTCCGCGTGAAGGCCATTGCGAACCTGGCGCGCATCTCCGGGCAGCGGCTCGCGCCGGCGGAAGATCTGCGCTGGGCCATGCAGTCGCAGGCGCCGATGGCGCGGGTGAGCGGCGAGCTGCGCAACCTTGCCCTGGAAGCGATTCGCATCTCGAACGATTTGCGTCTGCTCTCCTCCGGGCCAAACACCGGCTTCAACGAGATTCACCTGCCGCCGCTGCAGCCGGGGTCGTCAATTATGCCGGGCAAGGTGAATCCCGTGATGGCGGAGCTGGCGGCGATGGTGGGTTTTCAGGTGGTGGGTAACGACACGGCTGTGGCGCTCGCCATCCAGGCCGGGCAGCTGGAACTGAACGTGATGATGCCGGCGATGGCGTACAACGTTCTGCAGAGCACTACTATTCTGGCGAACATGCTGCGCGTCCTGCGCGAACGGTGCGTCGAGGGCATTGCGGCGAACGTAGAGCGCTGCCGGCAATATGCTGAGAGTACGATCGCGCTGGCGACGGCGCTGAATCCATATATCGGATATGCCAGGGCCGCGGAGCTGGTGAAGGAATCGGTGGCGTCGGGGGAGTCGATTGTCTCGCTGGCGCGCAGGAAGAAACTGCTGAGCGAGGAGCAGATCGCGGAGATTCTGGATCCAGAGCGGATGACGGAGGGTCGGCCGCCGAAGACCGGCTCGTGATGGGGTTCAGGCGGTATCACGGAGCAGGATATCCAGCTGTTGCGCGAAGTTGTCGCTGAGGCGGCGGATCTGGCTGAGCTTCGCGTCCACGCCCATGCCGTGCCACCCCGGCGCTGAGAGGCGATTGGCGAAGGCATGAATCTGGCGGTGGATCTGGTCCATTTGCTCGAAGGCGGGGGATCGGATTCCGGGCTTTTGGCGTTCCCGTTCGAGCCAGGAGCCGAAGCGGCAGCGGCGGTGATCGGGGGGTGGCGGCACGTTGCGTTCGCCCTTGAAGAACGCCTCGAGGGCGGCGGCCCAGGCGCGATGGGCGACGGCGGCCTGGAGGAAACCGCGACTCTCGGGGCCGGTGGAAATGCCGTCGGTCCAGCTGGGATCGGGGTTCCACTGGGCGCGCCAATGCGGCAACTGGTCAGCGGGCATGGGGCGCGCGATGCCGTAGCCCTGGCCGTAGACGCAGCCGAGCTGGACCAGCAGCTTGCCGTGCTCCACTGTCTCCACGCCCTCGGCCACCGCAATGCGATCGAATGAAGCGGCAAGACCGAGAATGCCCTCGAGAATAGTCAGGTCTTCGGGGTTGTCGAGCATTTCGCGGACGAAGCTCTGGTCGATCTTGACGATGTTGACGGGCAGGCGGCGCAGCCAGGTGAGGGAGGAGAATCCAGTACCGAAGTCGTCGAGCGCGACGGAGATGCCCAGATCGCGGCAGGCAGACAGGATCTCTGAAACCTGGGCGAGGTCGTGCAGCGCGCTGGTTTCCAGTACCTCGAGTTCGAGCATCGAGGGGCGGACGCGGGGATGTCCGTGGAGGAGCGCGCGCAGACGATCCGCGAAGTCCGCCTGCTGGAGGTGGTAGGCGGCGATGTTGACGCTGATGGGAATGTCGAGCCCCGCATCGCTCCAGGTTTCGATCTGGGACAGGGCGGTTTCGAGGCCCCACTCGCCCATCCGACGCATGAGCTCGTGATTCTCGATAGTGGGCAGAAAGGCGGCGGGCGCGAGGAGGCCGCGCTCAGGATGGCGCCAGCGCACCAGCGCCTCGGCCGCGATGAGGGCGCCGGTGGTCATGTTGACGCAGGGCTGGTAATACATGACGAATTCCTGCTGGTCGAAGGCGCGGCGGATCTGTTCGATCTCTTCCTGATGGGTGCGCAGGACGGCGTCGTGGGAAGCGTCGAAAAACTCGCAGCGATTTTTCCCGGCGAGCTTGGCCTGATACATTGCCTGCTCGGCGCGGCGCAGGAGGTGGCCAGCATCGATTCCCTCGGCCCTGCGGCAAAAGGCGACGCCGGCGCTGGCGGAGATGCGGAGGGCGGAAGCGCCGCAGGGATCGGATTGGGAGGCGGCGGCCAGCAGGTGTTCGAGCAGATGCCTGGTGGAATCCATGTCTCCGATATCCAGCAGGATGGCGGCGAATTTATCGCCGCCGATGCGGGCGAGGGTGTCGCCTTCGCGCAGAACCTGGGACATGCGGTGAGCCGCATCGGTGAGCAGGCGATCGCCTGCATCGCGTCCGCACCGCTCGTTCATCAGGCGAAAGCTGTCCAAATCCAGGCAGGCGACGGCGAGGGTCTGGCCGCGGCGATTCACATGCGAGATAGCCTGCTGCAGGCGATCGGCGAAGAGGGTGCGGTTGGGGAGATTGGTGAGCGCGTCGTAGGTGGCGGCGCGGGCCAGGCGCTCTTCGTGCTCGCGGGCCTGGGTCACGTCAGAAAAGAGCCCTACATAGTGCTGCACGCAGCCGCCGGGGTCGTAGACGGCGCTGATGGTGAGCGTCTCGAGATAGACGCGACCGTCTTTGGCCTTGTTCCACAACTCTCCGGACCACTCGCCACTCTCCTGGAGGGCGCGCCACATGTCGGCGTAGAAGTCTTTGCTTTGCCGCCCGGATTGCAGGATCCTGGGGTTGCGGCCAATTGCCTCCTCGCGGGTGTAGCCGGTGATGCGGGTGAACATCTGGTTGACGTTGAGAATGACGCCCCGCGGATCTGTGATGACGATGCCTTCACGGGCATGGGTAAAGACGCTGGCGGCGAGTTTGAGGCGCTCGGTGCCCTGGACGCGTTCGGTCACGTTCTCCGCGAAGACCATAACGCCGGCCACTTCTCCGTTCTCGAGATGCCAGGGATGCAACTCGCGACGGACCCAGACGACCTCGTCGTTGGCGCGCACGAAGGGCTCTTCATCGGCTTCCACGGCCTCTCCCGCCAGCACTCGCTGGTGCTGCTCGCGCCAATGCGCGGGAAAGCGGGGAATGGCCTCATATACCGGACGCCCGACTATGTCCCTTTCCTCGACTCCGAAGGCTTCCCGCCAGGGGCGGCTGGCGGCGACGAAGCGCATATGGCGATCGAACATCGCGAGCGGCAGCGGGGCGCGTTCGATGAAGATCCGCAGGGGCCCGTGCAGTTCCTGGCTTACGGATTCCGCCAGTTTGGGGCTCTGGGGCCGGATGGTCAGGTTCAGGAGCATCTGATTAGTCTTCTCATCGACCGATTTAGACGCTTCTACAGAGACCAGGCGGAGGATGCCGCGCGCGTCAAACAGGCGAAGGCCGATCGGACCAGGGGAAGCAGACTGATCAGGCGAAAACAGAGAGTCGGCCAGGGATCTGTCGTCAGGATGAACGCGGTCGCGCAGGATGACTCGCCCGGCAAGCAGTTCTTCGGCGGAGAAGCCCAGCACGTCATGGCTTTGGCCGGAGGCCGATAACACCCGCGTTGGATCTGCCGGGGACAGCTTCAGGCAGGTGACTGGCACGTTGCTCTTCATCGACTTCCAGGACGGAGTAACGCGGGAATGATAACCCCAACGTTAGCAGGAGAGTCAAGACAACTTGTGGGGGAGATGCCAGTAAAGTATCTGCCTTGCGCCGGTAGCGGCTTGCTTCAGCCCCCCCCACCGCGCCGGTCAGAGAGCCCGGTTTGCGCGAAGCGCGTCCGCCGGGGCGGCTAACCGCCTGCGATCGCCGCGATAATCAGCAGAACTTCGCGGCCTTCTGCGACTGCCTCCGGCAGCGGGTTATCCGGCGGATCGTGGGACAAATCCTCCTGGCAGGCGAAGAAGCGGAGGAAAGGGCGGCGCCTGAGGGTGTCGTGATCGCGGATGGCGCCGCGCAGGATGGGATAGCGGGCTTCCAGTGCATCGAGGACCCGCGCGAGCGTGACCGGATCTTCGACGGCGAGCCGCACCTCCCCGCTGACCTGAGCCAGGGTGCGGAGATGGTGCGGCAATTCGATTCTGAGCACGCGCCCAGTCATGGAAGCGTCTGCGCCTCGACCGAAAGCACTGCGGGGAGATCGTGCACGATCGGCTTCCAGGAATTACCGCCATTGGGGGAGCAGTAGACCTGGCCGCCGGTGGTGCCGAAGTAGATGCCGCAGTCGTCCAGCGTATCAACGGACATGGCGTCGCGCAGGACATTGACGTAGCAGTTCTGCTGGGGCAGGCCGTTGGTCATCGCCTCCCATTCGTTGCCGCCGCTTTTGCTGCGCCACACCTGCAGCTTGCCGTCCAGGGGATAGTGCTCGGAGTCGCTCTTGATGGGGGCGACGTAAATCGTCTCCGGCTCATGCGCGTGCACGTCGATGGCGAAGCCGAAATCCGTGGGCAGATTGCCGCTTACCTCGCGCCAGTTATCACCCGCGTCGTCTGAGCGCATCACGTCCCAGTGCTTCTGCATGAACAGCACGCCGGGTTTGCGCGGGCTCATGGCGATGTGGTGCACGCAGTGGCCGATCTCGGCATCCTGGTCGGGCAGAAACTGCGAGCGCAGGCCCTTGTTGATAGGCTTCCAGGTTTTGCCTGCATCGCCGGTCCGGAACGCCCCCGCCGCGGAGATGGCAATGTAGATCCGCTCGGGATTCTTTGGGTCGAGAACGATGGTATGCAGACACATGCCGCCGGCGCCGGGCTGCCACTTCGGACCGGTGCCGTGGCCGCGCAGCCCTGGCAACTCCTGCCAGGAATGCGCGCCGTCCTTCGAGTGGAAGATGGCCGCATCCTCGACGCCCGCGTAGACCGCCTCCGCATCCGTGAGCGACGGTTCAAGATGCCAGACGCGCTTGAATTCCCAGGGATGCTGGGTGCCGTCGTACCACTGATGCGTGGTGAGGGGCGCGGCGGCCGCGTCGTACACAAAGCGGTTGCTCTCGCCAATAGGCCAGCCCTGCGGGGATTTCTGCAGCCCGCCGCCCGGAGCGTTCCACGTCCTGCCGCCGTCGTCGGAGCGCTGGACGATCTGGCCAAACCATCCGCTGGTTTGCGACACATAGATTCGATCCGGATTCACCGGCGAACCCTTCATGTGGTAAACCTCCCACCCGGCGAAGAACGGGCCGGAGACATCCCAGTTCTCGCGCGTGCCGTCGGCGCTCAGGATGAAAGCGCCTTTTTTGGTTCCCACCAGCACTCTTACGTTGCTCATGTCCGGCTCCTTGTCAGCCCTGGGGACTGGATTTTTCGAACAGCTTACATGGGTTTGGAAACGTTGATCATCCACGGCGTCCCGAAGCGGTCCCGGAACATCGCGAACTTCACCGACCAGAAAGTTTCCTGGAGCGGCATTTCAATCTGTCCGCCTTCCGATAAGGCTGCGTACACCCGTTCGCCTTCGGCAGCATCCCTGGATTCCAGGCACACCCGCAGCCCTTCCGGTCTGTCATAGTGGGGCGGCGGCGCATCGCAGCCGAGCAGCATCTGGTCGCCCACCTGCATGCCCATGTGCATGACCTTGTCCGCCCACTCCGCACCGATCTGCGCGGCCATGGGGCTGCTGCCGAAGGTGTGGCGTGCGACAATCTTCCCGCCCAGCACCTTCTCGTACAGTACGAACGCTTCATCGCACTGCCCGTTGAAACCCAGATATGGCTGGATTCTCATAGTCTCCTCTGGTTAAACAGATCGCGCTGAACAACAGCCAGAGCTCTTTTCTTCCGCCTCGCGTCTGCGGATCGCGGCCCCTTCAGGATCGGTGAGGATATCGAGCCACAGCGGATGCGGCGTGGGCTCGGCATCGTAGTTATCGTGCCAGTTCCACCACTTATAAGGCGGGGTCCGCGGGTAGCCTTCGGGCGAGTCTTCCCAGGTCTCCTGGCGGCCGAGGGGGGTCACGTCGAGGTAGCTCCAGGTGGAGCCCATTGCCTCGTCGCCGCGGCTGTTGATGAAATACGTGCGGTATATTTTTTCGCCGTCGCGGAAGAACACGTTGTGGCCGTGCCACTGGTCGACGCCGAAGTCCGCATCGAAGCCGTCGGTCATGGTGTACCAGGGCATTTGCCAGCCCATGCGCTGCTTCAGGCGGGCGATATCCGGCTGCGGCGCGCGCGAGGCCCACGCCAGCGTGGTGTCGCGCGCGTTCAGATGGGAGAGGTGCGCAACCTGATCGGCGCCCAGAGAGCACCCGCGGCAGGCGTGATCGGGCCAGCCGAAGACACCGGGCTCGAAAAACGCGCGGTAGAGGACCAACTGGCGGCGGCCTTCGAACAGATCGAGCAGGCCGGCTTTGCCTTTCGGTCCCTCGAACTCGTAGTTCTTCTCGATCGCCATCCACGGCATGCGCCGGCGCTGAGCGGCGAGAGCATCGCGAGCGCGGGTCAGCTCTTTCTCTTTCACAAGCAACCGCAGCCGGGCAACTTCCCATTCCTGCGGCGATACGACCGGTGGCATTTTCATAGGGTGACCCTCCTCATTCATGGCATGGATACCGGGCCGGGGCGGACGACACTCGCTCAGTCTGCCGCCGGCGCGGGTTGCGGGAAGGACGGCGCTTCGTCGGCGCTCGGTCCCCAGGTCGCGGGTACCGGCACGTCGAGCAGCCGAAGATAGACAGCGAACTGGCCGCGATGCTGATACCAGTGGTTCAGCATGATGTTGCGCAGGAACATCTCCCGGGGCATGGCCGCCACTTCGCGATCACCGGCAAAAACGCGGAAAGTCTCCCGCATGGCAGCATCGTCGAGCTTTGGCAGCAAAGTTCTCACCGTCGCGACGCTGTCGTCAAACGCCTTCAGCACCTCATCGCGGGTGGCAGGCTTGGGAATGTCGGCGAAGTTCGGCGCCCGGCCCGATGGATTCTGCACAAAGCGAACGATGTTACCCGGCACCATGGCCAGATGCAATGCGAGTTGCCCCGCGGACATGGACTTTGCGTGCGGCTTCCAGGTCAGCTTGTCTTCCGGGATGCGCTCAAGAAACCGCCGAGTTATGGGCGCCTGCTGTTGGAATTCGTCGAGAAACTGCTGTGCGATGGACACGATGCTTCTCCTGGATACCGAGAGCGGATTGAGGTTAGCTGGCCTTACGCAGCGGAATTAAAGCGCTGACAAGGGGTTCGCGCAGCCAGAGCGCCAGCCACACCAGCACGCCGAAGTACACGGGAAACAGCGTGTTCGAGAACAATGGATTCAAGAGGCGCAGGTTAGCGGCAGCCGCCCCGCCCAGATAGCTGGTGAGCAAAATCGCGCCGAGGATGGCGGTGCGGGGAACAAGCCAGAGAATGACGCTGACCAGCAGAATGACACCCAGCGGCACGGAAAGCTGAATGGGCCAGCCTGTCCGCACAAACGCCGTGGCCACCTGTTTTGGCTGCACGAACTTCATCAGCGCATCCAGCAGCATGAAGGCACCGAGGAGCCCGGTGATGATCCAGCCGGTCACGCGGCGTCCTCGCGAAACACCGGGTTCGGAGATGCCGACGACGTTTCCTGCAACGGTTTCCATAAGCTCCTCCGGAGTAAAGGGGTTGTTGCCACCGCTAATTGCCGGCGCGGGGATCGGCGGTACCGTCCGACCAGCGCGCAACGGGAAGTATGAAGATGGTGAGCCGGTCCGGAGCATCGTCGGCGGCGAGCATGGGCGAACCGGGAAGATTCGCGCCCCAGGTTGTGCGCAGGCTGAATGGCACGAAAAACATCAGATGTGGGTGCCAGTTTCCTGAGCCGCCGCCGAAATCAGCCTGCCGGGACAGCATGTAGGACATCGCGCCCGGCTCCATGGACGGCAGCTTTCCCTGGTTGAATGCCGTCTGGACCGCTTCGCCGATTTGCGTTTCCGATTTACCGGCCAGCACGAGACGGGTCTTCATGAACACGATGGGAAGATACGACTTTGCGGCAGCTTCATTCAGGCAGTCGGGGCCGCGGCTTTCGGGATCCCAGAACTTAGGGGAGCCGACCGCGGCGTCCCAGGATCGCTCCACAAGGCAGACAAAGTGATTTGAGCCGGGAACAGCAACCTCGAAGCCATGCCTTCCAAGAACCATGATCTCGGCTTTGTTCGAGACAGAGGGAGGAGCGGCGCTCCGCGCAAGAGCAATTTCGGCATTGCGATCCGCGATCAGATAGCGATCGAGCGGAGCCATCCTGGGATGTTGCGGCTGCGAGCTCTGTGCCTGCACGCTGAAGGCGGCGGCAGCCATGACTATCTGCACAGCGATGATCGCGACGCGCTTTCCTTTCATCGACCCTCTCCTTGTTCTGCGTCCGCCGCACTTGCGGATAACTTATCTTTTGGGCCCACCCAGCCACGGCAGAATGGGCGTAGGATCCCGCTGCTCCCATCGCCGCCGTGTCTCGGCCAGGACGGCGTCCCGATTCGCAGCCATGTGCTCGACCACCTCGCGGGGAGCGCCCGTGTTCTCGTGCCTGGCCCCCCAAATCAGCAACTCCAGCATCACCGGCGCCAGGCCAATTCCCTTCTCCGTCAGCCGGTAGTTCACCTTGCGCCGGTCTTCAGGATCGGGCTCAGCTTCCACCAGCCCCGCGGACTGCAACCGACGCAGGCGGCTGGCGAGGATATTCGTCGCGATACCTTCCCCTGACTGCTCGAAGTCCCCGAATCTGCGAAAGCCGCGGACCATCAGATCGCGGACGATCAGAAGCGACCAGCGGTCTCCGAAGACCTCCAGGGAAATGTTGACCGGGCAGCCGGAGCGATGCTTTCTGGGGAGCCTTCCAGCCACGCGGAAGAAGGTAGCAAAGCTTACTTGCATTGTGCAAGTAAAGAATCGATCAAGTTTTCCACAGAGTGGCAGGTGCCTGGCAGCCGGGGGGCCGACGGCCAGCCGGCGATTCAGCTCACGCGCTACGATAGTCGTCGATGCCCGTCGCCGCCATGACCATTGAGCTGCGGATTTCCCATAGCCACTCGCTCAAAGACCGGCGGCAGGTGGTGCGCAGCATGAAGGAAAAGCTGGCGCACGGCTTCAATATTTCCATTGCGGAACTGGATGAGGCGATCACCTGGCAAACGGCCACGCTGGGGGTGGCGGCCATCTCGGGCTCGCGCGTTTACCTGGCCGGGCTGATGCGCCAGGTGGAGGACGCCGCGGTTCGGATAGGCGAGGGGCTGGGCGCGGAAATCACCGTGGCATGGGATTTTCTGGAGATCCAGGGGGAACCCTGACAGCGTTGCGGGGCGGGCGCCGTGTTGCCGCCGCGCGGACCGGATGCCACACTGATGGCTGGATGCCCCACGACGCCACGCCTTCGCCCGGCCCGATTTTGTCGGTTTCGCAGCTCCGCAAGCATTACGGGAAAACCGCAGCTGTGGATGGGGTGTCGTTTTCGGTGGCCACGCATGAGATTCTCGGTCTGCTGGGGCCAAACGGCGCGGGAAAAACGACCACAATCAACATGATTCTGGGAGTGCTGGAGCCTACATCCGGCATGATCGCCATCGATGGATGCGACCTGGCCCGGAGGCGACGGCAGGCGCTGAGCCGCACCAATTTTGCCGCCGTCTACGCGCCGCTGCCTGGCAACCTGACGGTCGCGCAGAATCTGCGGGTATTCGGCATGTTGTATGCGATTCCGGCGCTCGGCGAGCGCATCGAAGCGGTACTGGCGGAATTCGATCTGCTTCGGTTTCGGAATACCAAATGCGGCGTGCTGTCTTCCGGCGAGCAGACACGGGTTGCGCTGGCGAAGGCTCTGCTGAACCAGCCGCGGCTGCTGCTGCTGGATGAGCCCACGGCCTCGCTGGATCCGTCCATCGCCCGCGAGATTCGGGCGGCGATTCGCGAGTTCGCGGCGCGCGGGCACGCCGGCGTCCTGTGGACATCGCACAACATGATCGAGGTAAGCGAGGTTTGCCATCGCGTGCTGTTTCTCTCGCACGGGCGCATTCTGCTGGAAGGCGATCCGCGGGCGCTGCCCGGCGAGCATCGTCGCCAAAGCCTGGAAGATCTGTTTGTGGCGGTGGCTCGCGAACCGCTGACCATCCGCAGCGCGGAGGCAGACTGATGTCGTTCCGCCGCGTCGCCGCTCTGCTGCTGCGCCAGTTTTACCTGCTGCGCGGCAGCCCTGCCCGCGTTGTGCCGCTGTTTGCGTGGGTGGCCATCGATATCGTTTTGTGGGGATTCATCACGCGGTATCTGAACTCCGTTTCGCAGGCACGGTTCAATTTCGTTCCGGCGATGCTGGGAGCGGTGCTGCTGTGGGATTTTATGGCTCGCGTGATGCAGGGGATCACCACGGCGTTCCTCGAAGACGTGTGGTCGCGGAACTTCCTGAACCTTTTTGCCTCTCCGCTGTCAGTCTCTGAATACCTGGGCGGTCTGGTGCTCTCCAGCATCGCCAGCAGCCTGATCGGGCTGGCGGTGATGGTGGGGCTGGCGACGCTGGTCTTCGGCCTTTCTTTCCTGGTCTATGGAGCGCTGCTGGCGGCGTTCCTGCTGGTGCTGTTTCTGTTCGGGATTTCGCTTGGGATATTCGGCAGCGCGCTGGTGCTGCGCTTCGGTCCCGCGGCAGAGTGGTTCATCTGGCCGATTCCGGCGTTCATCTCGCCGCTGGCCTGCGTGTTTTATCCGCTGTCGGTGTTGCCACACTGGATGCAGTGGCTGGCGCGGCTCATTCCGCCCAGCTATGTATTTGAAGGGATGCGCGGCGTTCTGGAGCACCACGCGCACTCGCTGGGGCCGCTGGCGTTGGGAAGCGCGCTGGCGCTGCTTTATCTGATTCTGATGGCGAGGGCGTTCACCGGCGTATATCGGCATGCGGTACGCACGGGGCTGATCGCGCGCTACAGCGCGGAGACGGTAAGCTAGCTCCTCCCTATAATGGAAAGGCGTGCCGCCCGGTTCCCTGCCTCCGGAATCCGCTGCATTCCCATAGGTGAGCCATCCTTGAAACCGGTCAAAAGAAACCGTTACGGCGCGAAGAAAACGAAGCGGAAGATCCAGAGCAAGCAAAAGGCCGTCCGCCGCGGACACGCACCCGCGCCCGACAAACAGACCGCACCGCCTGCCGGGGAACGCGGCCGTCCCCGCGCCGCACGCGGCTCCAACCGGGTTGCGCGCCGCAACGACGACGCTGTGGGCGACCGCCGGTCCGCATCGCTTTCCGCATCAGCGACCTTCTCGTCTGGAGAGGACTTTACGCCAAAGGGGCTCCCGGGAGCGCGGCGAATCCACGGGCAGCAGGCGCAGACGGCGGTGGAAGCAACGATCGCCATCGTGGGCCGCCCCAACGTCGGCAAATCGACGCTCTTTAACCGGCTCACGGGCAGTCGGCGCGCCATCGTCGGCGACGAGCCCGGCATCACGCGCGACCGCATCTACGGCGAAGTGAACTGGAACGGCCGGACCGCTCGGGTGATCGACACCGGCGGCATTGTTCCCGACGACCCAAACCTCATTCCGTCGGAGATTTTCCGCCAGGCGCGGGTCGCTCTGGACCAGGCAGACGCCATCATTCTGGTGGTCGACGGACGCACCGAGCTGGCCTCGCCCGACATGGATTTAGCGCGGCTGCTGCTCCGGACCGGCAAGCACCTCTTCCTCGCCGTCAACAAGATCGACACGGTCGCGATGGACGCGGCCGCGGAGAACTTCCGAAGGCTTGGGATTCGTAACCTTCTCCCGATCTCTGCCGAGCACGGCAACAATATCGGCGACTTGCTCGATGAGGTGTTCGCGGTGCTGCCGCAATCGGATGGCACGGCAACGGAGATCGTGGAAGATCCCGTGGATGAGGAAGCAGCGGCCCCGACATCCAGGACTCATGGCGAATTCGAACAGACGGAAACGCGGATCGCGATCATCGGACGCCCCAACGTCGGGAAGTCAACCCTGCTGAACGCGCTTACGGGGAAGTCGCGGGCCATCGTATCGCCGGTCGCGGGGACGACTCGGGATGCCGTGGACGAGCTGATGGAGTACAAGGGCCACCAGCTGCGGCTGGTGGATACGGCCGGCATCCGGCGCAAGGGCAAGACAAAGCTGATGGCGGAGAAGCTTTCCGTAGTGATGGCACGGCGGCATCTTGAGCGGGCCGACGTGGCGCTGCTGGTCATCGACGCGACGGAAGGCGTAACGGCGTCGGACGCGACCATCGGTGGGTACGCGCACGAAAGCGGGCGCTCTGTCGCGATTGTGGTGAATAAATGGGATCTGGTCACAACGGGGCGGACGGACGGCAAGCCGGCGGCGGACAAGGAAATTTTCGAGAGGCAACTTCGGTCTGTCGTTAAATATCTGAGCTACGCGCCGGTTCTATTCATCTCCGCGACGGAGGGGCGCAACATCGGGCGCGTTCTGGAGACGGTGGTGCGGGTCGCCGGCGAGCGGCGGAAGCGGGTTTCCACGGGGCAGATGAACCGGTTTCTGGACCGGATCGATTTCCAGCGGGCCAGCGTACCGATGGCAAAGCGCATCCGCATCTACTACATGACGCAGGCCGCAGTTGCGCCGCCTACGTTCATCCTGTTCACCGACCGGGACGTGAAGCTGCATTTTTCGTTTGAGCGCTTCCTCGAGAACCAAATTCGTGCAGCCTTTGGGTTTGAGGGCTCGCCAATTTGGTTTAAAGTGCGCGCGCGGAATGCGGCCGCCGATCATTCATAGGAGACTGGCAACGCGCAGGGCTTTCACGTTATCGAAATGGTTATAGGAGGTAACGCTTGAAACCCGAACGAGGAGGATGGATGTCCAGAAATCGGACCGCACCAACTGAATCGGCACAGAAGCGCGATGTATTGCGTGATCCGCGGCAAAGTGCCGGGAGGGTCACCCGAGCCGAGCGCATGCCTCCGAGGGCACTGCTCGAATATATCGGCCATTTGGGAGGGCGTCTCAAATGGGTGAACACCTTCTACGGAGGCGAAATGAGAGCGGGCTGAGAAGGCAGGAGGAATAGGTTCTTCCTGCCAGCAGACCCTGCCTCATGGCCGCCGACCGGCGGGCGAATCCGCAGGGACGAACCTGAGGCGCAATCGAGCGGGGCTGTCCGGAAACGGGCAGCCCTGCTTTTTTTGGGGGCGGCGTCGGCGTTCCGCGGGATGCGCGAACCGACGAAGGCGCCGCTGCGTATGGTTCCTGAAAGGGAGCCTCTCCGTATTTTCCTGAAGCTTCGCCGGTAATCGCTGAATCCAATGAGCCGATTCGCCGCAGGTGAAGCGAGTTCAGGGACGACCGTGAGGGTCAGGGCCGCTGGGCTCTTCCTGTATTCTGAGAAGTCTCCGTTATTTGAATTTTTATTCAGGGCGTTCGCCCGAGCCTGAGGTTCCACCTTTGAAGACAGGAGCAGTCCTTCCGGTTATCACGTTTGGTGCGCTGCTGGTGGCTACAGGCTGCGGCAAAAGCGCTCCGAAAGCATCGGCGGCGGGCATGCCGGCGATGCCGGTGCACACCATCACGGTGCAGGCGCAGGCCGTTGCGCAGTCGGATGAATACGTGGCCACCATCCGGTCGCGCCGTTCGGCGACGATCAACCCGCAGGTGAGCGGCAACATCACGCGGATTCAGGTACATTCCGGCGAGCACGTGCGGGCAGGCCAGCCGCTGATCGATATCGACCCGTCGAAGCAGGAGGCGACGGTGGCGTCGCAGGCCGCGACGGTGCAGCAGCAGCTTGCGGTCTTCAACTACGACAAGACGGAGTTCGATCGCGAGAAGAAGCTCTACGCGGACGGAATCGTCAGCAAGGACGCGTTTGAGCAGGTGCAGCAGGCCTACGGGAGTTCCCGAGCCAACTACGAGTCCGCAGTAGAGACGCTGCACACGCAGCAGCAGGAACTGGGGTACTACCATATCGCGGCGCCCTTCAGCGGGGTTATCGGCGACATCCCGGTCCACGTTGGGGATTACGTGAGCCCGACGACGATGCTGACGACGGACGACGCATATGGCGATCTGGAGGCGTACATCTACGTTCCCACGCAGCGCGCGTCGGAAGTGCGCACCGGACTTCCGGTCCAGATTCTGGACGGCTCCGGCAACACGATCGACACGACGTCAATCGATTTCGTATCGCCGCAGGTGGACGATGCGCTACAGGGCATTCTGGTGAAGGCGCCGGTGCATTCGCGGCAGCTGCGGAATCTTCAGCTTGTTGAAGCGAGGATCGTCTGGGGCACGGCGCCGCATCCGCTGGTCCCGGTGCTGGCGGTATCGCGACTGGGCGGGCAGGCTTTCGTGTTCACGGTGCAGAGCGCGGGGGCGAGGAAATTCGTCGCCCATCAGCAGGCGATCACGCTGGGCACGACGGTGGGCAACGATTACGCGGTGCTGAACGGACTGAGCAACGGGGATCAGGTCATCGTCTCCGGCACGCAGTTTCTGGTGGAGGGCGCGCCCGTGATACCGATGCCGGCGGGGCCGCCGCCGACAGCAGCCCCGCGCGCTGGATCGTAGCGCGGCATTCGCCGACATTACGGAACAACGAACTACGAGGCTAGGATTTGGTCGACTTTTTTATACATCGCCCGGTTTTCGCTACAGTCTGCGCGCTGCTGATCATCCTAGCCGGAGCGGTGGTGATTCCGACGCTGCCGATTTCTTTGTATCCGCAGCTCGCGCCGCCGCAGGTAACGGTCACGAGCAACTACATCGGCGCGAATGCGCAGCAGGTGGAATCGGCCGTGACGATTCCGCTGGAGGAAGCCATCAACGGTGTGCCGGGGATGCGCTACATCCAGTCCACCAGCGCGAACGACGGCTCCAGCACGATCACGACGACGTTCAACACGGGATATAACCTGGACATCGCGGCCGTGGATGTGCAGAACCGGGTAACTTCCGCGAGCGGGCAGCTTCCGGCCACGGTGAACCAGACCGGCATCACGGTGACCAAGGCGAACAGCAATTTTGTATTCGGGGCGGGGATCTACTCTCCGACCGGGCAGTACAGCAATCTTTTCCTCAGCAACTACCTTGACGTGTACGTCAAGGACGCGATCCAGCGCGTGAAGGGCGTGGGCGGCGTGCAGATATTCGGGGTGGGCCAGTACGCGATGCGGATCTGGCTGGACCCGGCGAAGCTGGCGGCGCGGGATCTGACGGCCACGGACGTGATCGCGGCGCTGCAGCAGCAGAACATCGAGGTGCCAGCGGGCCAACTGGGAGCGCCGCCGGGTAATTCGAAGCAGGCGTTTCAGATTTCGGTCAACGTGGTGGGCCGGCTCACCACTCCGCAGCAGTTTGACGACATCATCGTGAAGAACACGCCGAACGGCATCGTCCAGATCAAGGACGTGGGCCATGCCGAGCTGGGATCTTCAGACTACAGCAGCACGCTGACCTTCGACGGCGTTCCGGCCGTGGGCTTCGGCGTGCAGCAACTGAGCAACGCCAACGCGCTCCAGGTGGATCGCGACGCCAAGGCCGCCCTCGCCAACCTGGCAAAGTCATTCCCGCCGGGGATCAAGTACGCGGTGGCATTCGACACCACCACGATCGTAGGCGCTTCGATTCATGAGGTCATCAAGACCCTGATTGAGGCGATCATTATCGTGATCGCGGTGATTTTCTTTTTCCTGCAGGACTGGCGGGCCACGCTCATCCCGGCGGTTACGATTCCCGTGGCTCTGGTCGGGACGTTCGCGTTCATCGGTGTTTTCGGGTTCTCAATCAATTCGCTGACGCTGTTCGGGATCACGCTGGCGACGGGTCTTGTGGTCGACGACGCGATCGTGGTGATCGAGAACGTTCAGCGCCATATCTCGGCGGGCGACCGGGAGCCGCACCATGCCACCTCGGCGGCCATGCGCGAAGTGACGGGCGCGGTGGTGGCCACATCGCTGGTGCTCATCGCCGTGTTCGTCCCGGTCTCGTTCTTTCCCGGGACCACAGGCATTCTGTACCGGCAGTTTTCGCTCACCATCGCATTTTCGATCGCCATCTCGGCGTTCAACGCGCTGACGCTTTCGCCGGCGCTTTCAGCGCTGCTGCTGCGCCGGGAAGAAGACAAGCATCGGCTGCTGCATCTGGCGGAGCGCTCGGTGAAGGCTCTGGGCACCGGATATGCGCGGACCATCCACGGGGTTCTCCGCATTCGCTGGATCATGCTGCTGCTGTTCTTCGCCGGTCTGGCGGCGGCGGGCTGGGAATACGCGCGCGTGCCGACCGCCTTCGTGCCGGAAGAAGACCAGGGCTTCCTGATGATCCTGGTGCAGGCTCCGCAGGGAGCCTCGCTGGAGTACACGACGCACATCGAATCCGAAGTGAGCGCGGTGCTGAATCAGGACAAGGACATTAACGGCTCGTTCGCGGTGGGCGGGTTCAGTTTTTCAGGGAGCGCACCCAACTACGGGATGATTTTCTGCTCGCTCGCGCCGTACAGCCAGCGGGTTGGCCCGGGGCATTCGGCCACAGCCATTGTGGGGCGGCTGCGCATGAAACTGTTCATGATTCCCGGCGCGCTGATTATTCCCATCCAGCCGCCCGCCATCTCCGGCGTGGGCACTTTGGGAGGTTTCCAGTTCGAACTGGAGGATCGCGGCAGCAACACGCTCGCCGATCTGGACCGCGTGGCGCACATGATTGTCGGCCAGGGCAGCCAGAACAGGAACCTGACGGGGATGTACACGAGCTTTACCTCGAACGATCCTGAAGTGCTGGTGAACATCGATCGGGACAAAGCGCAGGTGCTGGGGGTTCCCTTCAACCAGATCTCGGATGCACTGGGCGTGTATATGGGATCGGCTTACGTGAACAACTTCGACTTCAACAACCGCAGCTATCGGGTGTACGTGCAGGCGGAGTCGCAGTACCGGGAGAATGCGGCGGATCTGGGCCAGTACTACGTCCGCTCCAACAGCGGGCAGATGATTCCGCTGAGCAACCTGGTCACGATCGAGAACACCTCCGGTCCGCAGGTGATCAGCCATTACGATCTGTTCCGTTCGGCGGAAATCGACGGCTCAGCCGCGCCGGGGGTGAGCACGAGCGTGGCGCTGCGAACGATGGAAAACCTTGCCGGCCACACGATGATGCACGGCATGGCGTATGACTGGACCGGCCTTGCGCTGGAGGAAATTGAATCGTCGGGCAAGATTTTAGTGATCTTCACGCTGGGCATTGTTGTGGTTTATCTCACGCTTGCGGCACTCTATGAGAGCTTCGCGCTGCCGTTCATCATTCTGCTGGCGGTGCCGACGGCGGTGCTGGGCGCGCTGCTGGCGGTTTCCTGGCGAGGATTCGACGACAACGTTTACGTTCAGATCGGGCTGGTGATGCTGATCGGCCTTGCGGCGAAGAATTCGATTCTGATTGTCGAGTTCGCGGAGCAACTGCGCGGGCAGGGGCGTTCCATTGTGGATGCGGCGATTGAAGCCTCGGAACTTCGTCTGCGTCCGATCCTGATGACGTCGTTTGCCTTCATTCTGGGGGTTATCCCCCTGGCGATCGCATCCGGAGCGGGCAAGATGGGGCGGCAATCCGTGGGCACGACGATCATCGGAGGCATGCTGGTTTCCACCGTGCTGAATTTGTTCTTTATCCCGGTGCTGTACATCATGCTGCAGACGCTGCTGGGCAAATTCCGCCGTACACGGCCGGCAGCGGCGGCGCCGGCGGGTTGAAGGCTACCGCGGGCCGGGATCCCAGCCGCAATCTCGCAGATATTCGCGGTCGGCGGGGCTGAGCTCAGCCGCGGCCAGCAGATCGGGCCGGTTACGGAGGGTTTTCAGGAGCGCCTGCTGTCGCCGCCAGCGGCGGATGGTGGCGTGGTCGCCCTGGGTGAGGACCTCCGGCACAGTGGAGCCGCGAAAGTCGGCCGGGCGCGTGTAGTGGGGATAATCCAGCAGCCCGCCCGCCCCATGCGTTGCCCGCGGCGGGCCGCTTTGGTCCGCCGCGGCTCCGGAATCGGGCGGTCCAAAGCTCTCATACTCGCTGGAGGCCTGATTCCCAAGGACGCCGGGTAACAGCCTGCCGACACAGTCCGCGACGACGGCCGCGGCCAGTTCGCCGCCGGAGAGCACGTAGTCCCCAATGGAAAGCTCGCGGTCGCACAGGAGATCGCTGACCCGCTCATCGACACCCTCATAACGGCCGCAGATAAGCGCCAGGCGGTCCAGAGCCGCCAGATCGCGCGCGACGGACTGGGAGAATCGCTCTCCCTGCGCGGAGAGCAGGATGACCTGCTCGCGGGCGGGGTTTCGGGCGTGTTTGGGGGGAATTTTCAGGGATTCGACAGCCTCCGCCAGGGGTTCAGGCTTAAGGACCATGCCTTCGCCGCCGCCGAAGGGGCGGTCGTCGACGGTGCGGTGCCGATCATGGGCGAAGGTGCGAAGATCGTGGACGTCGAGGCCGACTCGTCCCGCTGCGATGGCGCGGCCCACGACTCCCTGGCGAAAGATGCCGGCGAAGAACTCGGGAAAGATCGTGACGATGTCGATCCGCATGGGCGGGCTCCGGAGCTTAGGCGCGCTGCATCTTATTTTGGCACGGTAATTTCGCCTGACGTTCCAGCGCGGCATCCATTGGCAACGGGTCGCGTCGTATTGCTATAATCCGCGCGGCGGAGTTTTGCCGATTTTCTGGCATACTCATAACGCGGTACACAAACTGACTCGGAGCCCGGAGGGCATATCGATGCAGGATACCTTGAAGTTCTATGCAAGCGCGGACGGGGAGTTCGAAAACGAAGCCGACGACATGGACGATCTGCAGGACGGCTTCAGCGAGGACGAGGAGGAAGAGGAGATTTCCACGACCGTCTCCTCCGATGACGACGACATGGCGATGGCGGATGAAGAGGAGAGCGGCGCAGCCGTGGAAGCTGCGGCGCCGCGGAAGAAAGTGAGCGAGCCGCGAGCCAGAAAGGCCGCTAAGAAGGCTCCCGCCAAAAAAGCCGCCGCGAAGGCTCCCGCGAAGAAGGCCGCGAAAAAGGCTCCCGCGAAGAAAGCTGTCGCGAAAAAGGCCGTAAAGAAGGCGGCGAAGAAGGCTCCCGCCAAAAAGGCGGCGAAGAAAGCAGCTAAAAAGGCAGCGAAGAAGCCTGCCCGGAAGGCGGCGAAGAAGGCTCCTTCAAAGAAGGCTGCGAAAAAGGGCGGCAGGAAGTCCGGGAAGAAGGGCCGCCGCTGAGGAGCGGTAAGGGCCGCCGGCCTGGGCTTTCCGGGCCGCGGCCCTTGCCCGTTCTGAATTCTGCGTGTGCCCCCGGAACTCTCCGGGAGCGGCGCAGCACTTCGCCCGCATGAGCACGCACGTTTTCGACATGATCCGCCGCGGACAGAGCGCCGAGCTTGCGGCGGAGGTGGAAGCGCGCCCGGAACTCGCCGGGGCGCGGAATGCGCAGGGTGTTTCCGCGCTGCTCTGGACTATCTACACGCGACAGGCGGAGATGCGGGATTTTCTGCGCGGACGGGCGCGGGAGCTTGATGTGTTCGAGGCTGCTGCGCTGGGGGATTTGCCGACTCTGCGGGCGATCCTGGACGCCGACGCTTCAGCCGCGCAGAATTTCTCGGGAGACGGATGGACTCCGCTGCACCTTGCGGCAGCGTTTGGTGGGCCGGAAGCGGTTCGGCTCCTGCTGGAGCGGGGCGGCGAGGTTCACGCCGTATCGCGGAATCCGCAGCAGAACCAGCCGCTGCACGCCGCGCTGGCCTTCCAGGGAGACCTGGAAACGATTCGGCAGCTGCTGGACGCGGGCGCGCAGCTGAATGCGACGCAGGCAGGCGGATTCGCGCCGCTGCACTCCGCCGCATCGGGCGGACGGCGGGAGGCGGCGGAACTGCTGGTCGCGCGTGGAGCGGAGCCCGCGCTGGTGGATCATCAGGGCAAGCGGCCGGCGGATTATGCCCGGCTGCGGGGACACACGGAGCTGGCGGAGTGGCTGGATGGCGCGGGGCGTTCCGCACCGGACGCCGGTCTTAGAGCAAAACTATGATTGCTGTAGACCATAGCCGCAGTGTCGGAACCAGGCGGCTGCGTTTTCGGCGGTGATGGTTTTGAGCGCCTGGGTCACGGCCTGGTCCAGCGCTTCTGCGGTTCGAGCCTTGGCCGAGCGCAGG
>DAHUYD010000161.1 GCA_027315385.1 Acidobacterium sp. | reverse complement strand
CCTGCGCTCGGCCAAGGCTCGAACCGCAGAAGCGCTGGACCAGGCCGTGACCCAGGCGCTCAAAACCATCACCGCCGAAAACGCAGCCGCCTGGTTCCGACACTGCGGCTATGGTCTACAGCAATCATAGTTTTGCTCTAGCTCTCCGTGAAGGGCTCGCGCTTCATGGCCCCGTCGCGCTGTTTCACCAGCATCTCCACTTTGCCTTCGGCGTCTTCGAGCTGTTTGCGGCAGTCGGCGGCCAGGCGCGTGCCTTCCTCGAACATCCGGACGGATTCCTCCAGCGCTAAATCGCCGCGCTCAAGCTGAGCGACGATCTCTTCGAGCTTCGTCAGGGATTCCTCAAAGCTGGCCAACGCCGGCCTCCTGGGAGGGTTTAGCCGGCTGGGTGGGTCTGGCATTCGCGTCCGGTTGGCCGGGCAAAACCGCGCTCAGGACTTCCACCGCTGCGCTATATCGTCCAAACGGCGCGCTGACCTGGGCTCCCTGCACCATGGTGCGAGCGGCGGCCAGCATCTCCTGGGCGATACGGATGCCCTCCGCGCGGGCCAGTTCCGGCGTGGAGGCCCCTGCCATCCGGATGAGGATCTCGTCCGGCACGCTGACGCGCAGATCGTTCTTCATGAACTCAGCATTGCGCAGGCTGGTGAGCGGCCATATTCCGGCCACTACTGGAATGCGGAAGCCCTCGATGCGCTTCAGAAACACTTCGAGGATCCGCAGGTCGAAGACGGGCTGCGTAATCGCGTACTCGGCGCCGCCCTCCACCTTCCACGCAAAACGACGAATTTCGTGATCGATGTCGGGTACCCCTGGATTGGCCGCAACCGCAATGGTGAAACCCGTGGATGCGCCGATCGGGTTACCGCCGATATCAAGGCCGTGATTGAGGCGGTGAACGATGTTGACCAGACCGATCGCGTCGACGTCGTAGACGGCCGTCGCGTCAGGATAGTTGCCGAGCTTCGGAGGATCGCCCGTCAGACACAGGATGTTTCTCAAGCCGATCGACGAAGCGCCCAGCAGATCGCTCTGAATGCTCAGCACGTTGCGATCGCGGCACGTGTAGTGCAGCACCGTTTCAATACCCGTCTTCTGCTGGATCTGGATGCAGAGGCTCTGTGCGCTCATGCGCGCCGACGCACGAGGAGAATCCGGCACGTTAATCGCGTGAACGCCGACTCCGGCCAGCTCTTGCGCGCCCCGCAGTTCCTTCGCGCAGTCGACGCCGCGCGGCGGAACGATCTCCACCATCGTGACAAATTCGCCCTCATGAATCAGCCGCCCAATGCGCGAGCGCTCCTGCAGAGGCGCGGGCGGAGTTTCCGTCACAATCGCATCTTTCGCCCCGCCGCCGTGACTCGCAGCCTGCGCGCCCACAGCGCGGAGGGCCGACTTCATGGCCTTGATGTGCTGAGGCGTCGTTCCACAGCAACCCCCGACATACTGCACGCCGGCCCTGATGAATTTCCGCGCGAAGCTCGCCATATACTCCGGCGAACAGAGATAGATGTTGCGGCCTTCCACGGAGCGCGGCATGCCGGCGTTCGGCATGGCCATCAGAGGTAAGTTGGTGGCCGCCGCCATGCGCTCAATCGCCGTCAGCACGGTGGCTGGACCCACGCTGCAGTTGCACCCCAAAGCATCGACGCCCCACGAGCCAATGCGCGTTGCCGCCGTCTCCGCCGAAGCGCCGTCCAGACAGTTCCCGTCCTCATCGACGGTTACCATCACCGCCACGGGAAGGTCGGGAGCGGCCATACGCGCCGCCAGCACCGCCTGTTCGGCTTCGTTCAGCGCCGGCATGGTTTCAATGATCAGCAGATCGGCCCCGACGCCGAGGCCGCCTGCGGCGAGAGCCCGAATCTGGCCGGCAAAGGCCTCGCGAGCCTCGTCCAGTCCGGTTTTGCCCAGCGGCTCCAGGTGCACGCCGAGGGGGCCGACGGACCCGGCGACGAACGCCGTGGCCGCCTGCTTCTCGGCAAATTGCCGCACAGCCTCGCGAGCCAGACGCACGCCCGCTTCATTGATTTCCGCCACCCGGTCCGCTAGCCCGTAACGCTGCAGTCGCAATGAGTTGGCGCCGAACGTATTCGTCTCGATGATTTCCGCGCCGGCGTGCAGGTAGTCTTCGTGAACACTCCGCACAAGCTCGGGCTGCGAAAGATTGAGCTCGTCGTAGCAGCGATTGATGAAGACGCCGCGCGCGTACAAAGAGGTGCCCATGGCCCCGTCGCAGAGAACGGTACGTCCCTTGAAAATGGCATCCAGGCGGCTGGTCATGGGGAAATCCCGTTGCTTCATGGTATCAGGCAGACTCGCTGCGCCTGTGGCTCAATGCGGAGCCTGGGCGCCGGGCTTCGCGCTGCCTCTCGACGCGTGAAGCGCCGCCGCGCCCTGTTATACTTGGACATTCCCATGAAAATGCCCGCAGGCATGCGCACGGTGAGGTTCTAAGGTTTTGAAGAAGAGAAGTCTCCTGTATTCCTGTGTCGTCCTGAGTTCGGTCTTCGTCGTTTGCATGGTCATGAGTTCCTGCGGTCAGGAATTTTATGTGGACGGCCGCAGTTTACCGCCCAGCGGTGTCCTGAACCGGGTGATGATCGCACTGCAGAACCCGAGTGCACTTCCTTTCGTCGACGCTTTCTACGACATCCGTCACCCCTACAGCGCCTCTGGGGGGCAATTCCTTATTTCCGGCTATTCCGGTAAGGGGCCGCTGAGCATCGAGAATCTGCCGGAGCAGCAGGTCGGCGCTGTATACGGCGAGGGCGACGGCAGCCTTGCGCTGGTCAGTTATGCGGGAGAGAAATTGGCTTCAAACATCAGCGTCCCGGGAGGTCTTTCCTCCAGTGTTGAGGGCAGCCCGTATAACGGCATCTCGGCGACGCGCGATTTGAATTACTTCTATGCCGCGAATCCCGTCAACCATGTAGTGAGTGTCGTGGACAGAACAACGGGCATCTCGGAAACACTGAATCTGCCGAACGCGTACGGCATTTCGGTGAACCCCGGCGGCACAATCGCGTTGATTTTCATCAACAACGCCACGCAGGACCCAGGGTATGGGGTTCGCGCCGAAAACCCAGCCACTTTCGCGGTGTACAGCTTCGTCAAGCTGACGGCGGCTCAACAGTCTGCGGCAGCCAACAACCCCAACTGGAACGGCGCGCAGGATTGTGAGCCGCAGAAGCAGCCCTCCTGGTGCGTTTTCCCGGTCAGCACCGGATCTTCCGCAAGCTTCGACCACCCCATCAAGGCAGTCTTTTCCGCCGACGGAACGACGGCATATGTGCTGAACTGCGGGCCGGAATGCGGGGGCACAACCTCGAGCGTGACCACCATCCCGATCACCGCGGGTTCTCTCAACCCAGGCGGCTATGGCGCCAGTGGACTCGCCCTGGTGGCTCAGAACAATATCGCCGTCCCTGGCGGCGCTACCGACGCGGACTTCAACGGGAATACGCTCTACGTAGCAGGCCAGCAGCTACAGTCCTCCAGCGGCCTCTATGCGGGGAACCTGACGGTGATCAACACACCCGCGAATACTGTTGCCGGTTCGTACTCGATCAGCGACGGCACCCACAACCGCATGGTCTTCGCCGACGACAACACGCTTTGGATCGGATCGTCGAGTTGCGATCACGGGCAGCGCTATCAACAGGCGCAAGCCGGAGCCCAGGTGGAATACGGTTGTCTGACCATGTTCAATACTTCCACGAACACGGCCACCATCGGTTCGTATCTGGGCGACGCCACGGGTATTGCCGCGGTGACGGGTCTGCACAAGGTCTATACGGCTGAAGGCGGCCAGATTTACATCTTCAACACGAAAACCATGGCGGCACTGAACAACTCCAACGTGACCGTGACCGGAACCGCGACGGACGTGGCGTACATGGACGCCACCACCGACACCGACAACACCATTTACTGACCGCCGGGCCCCGCCCGGGAATCTGCATGGCCGAGCCGCCGATCGCCGAGGTTCTCGCCATCGCCGCACACCGCGACGACGTGGAACAGACCTGCGGCGGCACGCTGCTGCGGCTGAAATCCCTGGGCGTATCCACCGGCATTCTGGACCTCACCCGCGGCGAAGCCGGAACGAGAGGTTCGGCGGCTGAGCGAGCCAGGGAAGCCACGGATGCCGCCCTCATCCTGGGCGCGGGCTGGCGCGATGCGCTGGACATTCCCGACGGGCAGGTGGAAAACAGCTGGACCAACCGGCTAAAGGTGGTTGCCGTGCTTCGCCGGCTTCGGCCGCGCGTGGTCATCCTCCCCTACTGGGCAGGGCGCCACCCCGATCACTACAACGCGGCCACCCTGGGATACGAGGCGTGCTTCCTTTCCGGACTGGCGAAGCTTGAAACCGGCGCGCAGCCGCATCGCCCCTTCAAGGTCGTATACGCCAGCCTCTACGCGGATGTGCGGCCAAGCTTCGTCGTGGACATCACGGACTTCATCGAAGTCCGGCACCGGGCTCTGATGGCCTACCGCTCGCAATACGCGGATCAGGCCGCAGGCAGCGGGCTGTTTGTTCCCGAACAGGAGATTCGCGAGCGTACCTTTTCTGAGGCGCGGCACTACGGCACCCTGGCCGGCGTCCGCTATGCCGAACCTTTCGTCCAGAAGGAAGTCGGCCTCGTCGACGACCTGACCATGATCCCGGTCGGGTCGCTCTGACCATCTCGCCTCAGAACGTCACCACGCCAACGGGATACCACAGCCTGTTTGCCGCCGCTCCCGCGGCGTCCGTGCCGGTGCTCATGTTGGACTGACCAATCACCGTTGTAGCCTGCATACCCGGGCCAAACGGCGGCGCAAAGATCAGCACGCGGTTATCTCCCGTATCCGCAATCAGCAGACTCCCGTTCCCGCTCTGGAAAATCCCATACGGAATCGTCGTTGTATTGGCAGCTGGCGGAGCATTGTTTCCGGCCGGCGGCTGTGCAAACACCATCTTCGCCGTCATGCCGTTGCTGAACGGCGGCGCAAATTCCGAGATGCCGTTGAAGGCGGTCGTCACCCACAGATTACCGCTCGTGTCGAAGGTCAGCCCCTGCGGGAAGCAGAGTTTGGCGGCGGCGGCTTCCGCGCTCGCGCATCCAGCCATGGTGAAGGGCCGCGTGCCGGTCACTCCCAGTTCCAGGGTGGCGGCCATGCCGGTGGAGAACGGAGGCGCGTACTCCATCACCCGGCCGTTGACTGTGTCGCTCACCCATAGATCGCCCTTGGGATCGAATGCCGCGGCGATGGCGTTGCAGAGATTGTCGGCAGTGGCCGGAGGATTACCGCTGGAGCTGGCCGCTCCCCCGCCGTTGCACGGATCGCCGCTTGCGCTGGCCTGCCCCACCACCACGGAAGCGCTCATGCCGCTGCTGAAAGGCGGCGCGTACTCCGCCACGCGGTTCGCCTCCACTACCCACAAATCTCCATGAGCGTCGAGCGCTACTGACGAGGGGCTATCAACCGCCGCCGGACCTGTGGCGCACGATCCATCGCCCTGCGGCGGTTCGCCCAGAATCAGGCTCGCATTCATATTCGTAGTGAAAGGCGGCCGGAACTGCAGCACACGGCAGTTTCCTGAGTCCGCAACGTACAGGTTGCCGCCCGCATCCATCGCCAGGCCACGCGGAAACGACATCGTGTTATCCGCCGGTCCTGCCGCGCCCTCATTGGGCTGCTGCTGGCTGAAGTCCGGCTGCCCCAGCACTGCCGAAGCGTTCTCGTTGGTAGCAAATGGCGCATCGAAGATCAGAATCCGATTGTTTTCCCCGTCCGCGACGGCCAGATGCTTAGCCGGAGGCGGTACCGGATTGCTACCGGCTGCGCTGCTGGCGGATGTGCCCGGGACCGGTGCAGTGCCACAGGCGGAGAGTAAAGATGCGGCGGCAAACGACAGAGGAAGGATAAGAAAGACGACTGCCCAGTTGGTTTTCTGCATGGCCCCAGTTCCTTCGGGATGACAGGTTAGATGCAGGAAACGTGACCGCGTCGATTCAGCCATGATCTGGACGCGCCGCAGGTGCCCGTGTACAGTTTCATCCAGCAAAATTCCCGCCTGGAATTGCGTCCTGGGAAGGAATCAAAAGCGTGCACCTGACCACGATCGACTGGGCCATCATGCTGCTGTACTTCGTGTTTGTGCTGGGCATTGGGTTTGCCTTGAAGCGCTTCATGAAAACCAGCAAGGATTTTTTCCTCGCGGGACGTTCCCTGCCCGCCTGGATCTGCGGACTCGCTTTCATTTCGGCGAACCTGGGCGCCCAGGAAGTGATCGGGATGGGCGCATCCGGCGCGAAGTACGGCATCGTGACCAGCCACTTCTACTGGATTGGCGCTATTCCGGCGATGATCTTCGTCGGCGTTTTCATGATGCCGTTTTATTACGGGTCGAAGGCCCGGTCCGTCCCCGAGTTTCTGCGCCTGCGCTTTGACGAAAAGACCCGCGCCTGGAACGCCTGCACTTTCGCGGGAATGACGGTTTTTTCCTCGGGCATCTCCATGTATGCCATGGCCCGGCTCATCCAGACCCTGCACATTTTTGACAGACCGCTGCAGTCTCTTCATCTGCCGCTGGCCTGGAGCTTCCACATCGCCATCGTGCTCTCCGCGATCATCGTGTTGTGCTACATCTTCCTGGGCGGCCTGACGAGCGCGATCTATAACGAGGTTCTGCAGTTTTTCCTCATTGTCGCGGGGTTCCTGCCCCTGGTATGGGTCGGGCTGAAAAATGTGGGCGGCTGGGACGGTTTGCGGCACCGGCTGCCCTCGGCTTACCTGCACTCCTGGCAGGGCATGGGCAGCGCGCATACCAATCCTCTGGGCGTGGACTGGTTCGGCCTCGTCGCCGGCCTGGGATTTGTGCTCTCCTTCGGCTACTGGTGCACGGATTTTCTGGTAATCCAGACCGCAATGGCCGCCAACTCCGAGGAGTCTGCGCGGCGCGTCCCGCTGATTGCCGCCATTCCGAAGATGTTCTTCCCGTTTTTGGTGATCCTGCCCGGCCTGATCGCCATTGCCACCCCCATGGTCACCCGCCACATGGTGGCCGGCGTGGCGCCTGTGGGCATGAGCGCCTCCGCCACCCACTCGCAGTACGCCGACATGGGCCACGGGCTGATTCCCCCCAAAGTGGATCCGGTCACCGGGAAGATCATGCTCGACACCCATGGCCGGCCCGTCCTCGATTACGACCTCGCCATTCCGAACATGCTCCTGTACTACTTCCCTACCGGCATTCTCGGGCTCGGCCTCACCGCACTCCTGGCCAGTTTCATGTCCGGCATGGCCGGCAACGTGACGGCGTTCAATACCGTATGGACCTACGATTTGTACCAGTCCTACATTCACAGGGGAGCCAGCGACGAACACTACCTGAAAGTGGGCCGATGGACCACTGTCGTCGGGATATTGATCTCCATGGGAACCGCCTACGTCGTGATGGGCTTTAACAACATCATGGACACGCTTCAGCTCGTCTTCTCCATCGTGAACGCGCCGCTCTTCGCCACCTTCCTGCTCGGCATGTTCTGGAAGCGTACGACTGGCCACGCGGCGTTCATCGGCCTGGTGGGCGGAACGTTCGCCGCACTCATCCATCACGGGCTCACCATTCCGGCCGCCACGCTGCCGGGCATCCACGGCGGCTGGATCCACGTGGTGCATGTCTATCCCAGCGAAATGGCTCTCGACTTCTGGCAGGCGATCTTTGCCTTCACCGTCAACCTGGTGCTGGCGGTTACCATCAGCCTGTTCACGGAGCCACGGCCGGAGAAGGAGCTCGTGGGGCTGGTGTACTCGCTCACGCCCAAACCGGTGGAGCATCACATGGCCTGGTACGCGCGGCCCACAGTGATCGCCGTCGGATTGCTGGCCGTCGGGATCTGCCTTAACCTGGTTTTCCGGTAGGAGTTTCGCCCGAGGGCGACAAGGAAGGACGGCCGTGAAACTCGATCTGCGTATCCCGCTGGGCCTGTTGTTCACCATCGTCGGGCTCATCCTGTCGATCTTCGGCGCGATCACGCGAGGAAGCGCCATCTACGCCAAGTCCGCAGGCATGGATATCAACCTGGTCTGGGGAGTGGTCATGCTCGCGTTCGGAACGACAATGTTCCTGCTGGGCCGGCACGCCGACAAACAGTCCAAAGAGCCTCCCCCCACCGACAACCGGATCTGGCCGGCCGGTCACGGACACTGAAGTCCGGGCCTCCCATCCAGGTTCGTTCTCAAGACTCTGCGTTTTGCACCGGGAGTACTCTTGTGCGCATCGGACGTTCAGTTCTACACTTTTAACTAACCGGTCAATTAATGAAGAAATCGTCCCATCAGCGCGCCGATCAGACCCGCTCCCGTATCCTCGAAGCCGCCATTCGCGAGTTCAGCGAGCATGGCCTGGCAGGCGCCCGCACCGTCGCCATCGCGCAGGCGGCGCGCGTGAACAAGGCGCTCCTCTACTACTACTTCCGCGACAAGGAGGCCCTGTACGCGGCCGCGCTGGAAGAAGTGGCGGGGAAGGTCGCGGAAAGCACACTGGCCGTACTCGACATGACCTGCAGCCCAGGCGAGCGCATGCTGCGTTTCGCGCTGCAGCATTTCGACCGCATCCTGGCGCAGCAGGGCTTCCAGTCGCTGATGCAGCAGGAGATGATCCGGTTCCGTGAGGGACGCAACAACGCGCTGCGCATTCTCGCAAAGAAGGCCTTCGAGCCTATGTTCCGGCGCGCGCAGACGATTGCCGAGGAAGGCATCCGCTCGGGCGAGTTGTGTGACGTGGACTGGATGCAGATGATCTACGCCGCCCTGGGCGCCAACGTCTTCTATTTTCTGAGCGCGCCGATGGTCCGGATGATGGGGAACGGCGATCCTCTCGAATTGGCGGCTGTCTCCGCACGCCGCCGCACCGCCCTCGAATTTCTGGGCCAATCCATTTTTGCCGACCGGCGGCACGGCGCGGTCCTCGCCCGGCGCGTGCTGGCCGCCGTGCCCATGCCGGACAGCTTGTCTCCGGAGAAGAAGACCGCATGAAGCCTCGCAACCGCATTTTCATTCTGATGGGCGTGCTTTTTGTAATCGCCCTGTGCGTATATTTTTTTACGACCAACCGCACCCATGGGCTGGAACTGATCGGCACAGTGGACGCCGATGAGGTGGTCGTCAGCTCGCGCATTCAGGGACAGATTCTGTCGCTGGCAGTGCAGGATGGCGACCGCGTCCACCAGGGCCAGCTGATTGCCACCATCGCCGCGCAGGACCTGGCCCAGGCGCACAACGCCGCCGTTGCGGTGGCGCACAGCGATGCCTTTAAGCTGGGTGAATCGCGCGCGACCGAGCTACAGACGCTGGGCGCTACCCGCAGCCAGTTGACGGCAGCGGAAGCGCAGGTTCGCGTAGCTCGGGCGGGCGTGGCCCAGGCGCAGGCGCAGTACGAACATCAGAAGGCCGACACCACCCGAGCCGTAGCCCTGGCCAAAGCCGGCATCAACAGCAAGCAAACACGAGACGAGATGGTCACGGCCCTGGACGCCGACAAGGCTGCCGTGCAATCGGCGCGAGAGAACCTGGCTGCGCAGAAGGCCGCGCTGCAGACGGCGCGAGCCAATCTGTATCAGGCGCAGGCAGCAGCGCAAACGGTCGCCGCCACCAGCGCCGATCTCCGCAATGCTCAGGCGCTGGCCAGCCAGGCACAGGTGCAGCTGGGCTACGCCAACATCTATGCCCCCGTGACCGGCGTGGTGAACGTGCGCGCCGCGCTGCAGGGCGAGGTGGTTGCGCCCACCACGCCGATCGTCACCATCATGGATCTCTCGCAGACGTGGGTCTATGCGCCCCTGCCGGAAACCTACGCCGATTCCGTGCAGCTGGCAGACAAACTACAGGTGGTCATGCCCAGCGGCGATAGCGTACAGGGCACCGTCATCGCGAAGGCCGCCCTCGCCGATTTCGCCACGCAGCGCGACGTGAGCCGCCGCAAGCGCGACATCAGGACCGTGCAGCTCAAGCTTCTGATTCCCAATCCCGGCGAGAAGTACGTTCCCGGCATGATCGCCACAGTCATTATTCCCCAAAGCAAGCTGGTGACGCGATGAAGCAGGCCTCGCCAACTCCCGACGCAGCCCCGGTTCCCGCGATTGCGGTGGAGAACATCGTCAAACGCTACGGCACATTCGAAGCGGTCAAGGGTGTCACGTTCCAGGTGGCGGACGGCGAAATCTTCGGCCTGCTTGGGCCTAACGGGGCCGGCAAATCCACGCTGATCCGCATGATGACGACGCTGATCCCGGTGACGGAGGGCCGCGCCCTGATTGCGGGACACGATGTTTCGCGCGAGCCGGACGCGGTGCGGCGGCTGATCGGCGTCATTCCCCAGGCGCTGACCAGCGATATCGATCTGACCGTCGAGGAGAATCTCTCGATTTACGCAAAGCTATACGGCGTGCCCCGCGCCCAGCGCGAGCGCAACATAGCCCAGTTGCTGGAAGCTGTGGATTTGACCAAGTGGAGAGAGGCCCAGACGAAGACCCTCTCCGGAGGCATGCGGCGCCGGCTGGAGATCGCCCGGGGCCTGGTTCACAGCCCGCGCATTTTCTTCCTCGACGAGCCCACCACCGGCCTCGATCCCGTGTCGCGCGTCGCGGTGTGGGAGATGCTGGACCGCCTGCGCGTCAGCCTGAAGCTGACCATCCTGATCACGACGCACTACATGGACGAAGCCGACAATCTCTGCGACCGCATTGCCATTGTCGACCACGGCAAGCTGGTGGCCCTGGATACGCCGCTCGGACTGAAGGCGAGCGTGCCCGGATCAAGCGTGGTGGAAGTGCATTTCAGGGGCGATGCGCCGGAACGCGCAGATCGGCTGAAACAACTGGCGGGGGTCACCAGTGTGGAGTCGCATGGCACAGGCGCGTACCGCGTGGTGACTTCCGATGGGGGCCTGACCACCACGCAACTCGTCGAGATCGCGCTCAGGGCCAATGATCCAATTACCGCGCTGAGTGTGCAGAACACCAGCCTGGACGATGTGTTCGTCTACTACACCGGCCGCCAGTTGCGCGACGAACAAATAAAGGCGGTCAGCTTTATGATGCCCGACCGCCCGGGGATGCGCCCATGAACCGCATGATGGCCATTGTCGAGCGCGAGATGCGCAAGTTCTTCCGCTCCCCCGCGCTCATGCTGATGTCGATGATGCTGCCCCTCGTCCAGCTGGTCATCCTGGGCAACGCTTTTGGCGGGAAAGTGACACATGCCCGCATGGGTGTTGTCGATCTGGATCATGGTGAGCAGTCGGTAAAGCTACAGGAGGCTTTTCAGGACGTCCAGGCAAATATCCGCACGTTCTACACGGTTCCCTGCGCCAACGAAGTCGCGGCGAGAAGGGCGGTACAAATCGGAAAGCTGGACGCGGCGGTGGTAATTCCGAAGGAGTACTCCCGCCGGGTGCTCGCGGGGGAGTCGCCCCGGATCGGCCTGATCGTTGACAACTCCGACCAGTTTGTCAGCGGAGCGATTGAAACCGAAATGCAGTCGCTGGTGGACGCGCTGAATGCGCCTCTCATCCAGCCGAAAGTCGTGCAGAACATCACCCTGGAGATCGTCGAGCTGTATCCGTACATCGCCTATATGAAGTTTCTGCTCGGCGGTTCCATCGCCCTTGCCATGTATGTGTCGGTGATGATCGGCGGTGGGATGTTATACATCGACGACAAAGCCCGCGGCGTACATGAGGGCTATCTGGTCACGCCGATTAAAAGATGGGAACTGGTTTTAGGGCTGAATCTGGCCGGTGCGATTAAGGCAGTGCTCTCCGGCATCAGCCTGACGGTGATTGGTTCGCTCCTCGCCGGACTGGGAGTCATTTTTCATCCCGAAGCCGTGGTGGAACTGGCCCTGCTGATCGTAGCCACGTCGATCGCATTCAACGGCATGATGTTCCTGCTGATGGTGCGCGTGGAAGATCCTTTGGTCCCCCGCGCCATGTTCGGAGTGCTCAACACGCTGCTGTTCTTCCCCAGCGGCGCGATCTACCCGATCGAGGCATTTCCGCCATGGCTGCGGGCCATCGCCGCGGTCGACCCGTTCACGTATGCCGTGCACGGCCTGAAGGAAATCCTGATCAAATCCGGCGGCATGGTTTCGATCGAACGCGATTTGCTCTTCCTCTTCGCCTTCGGCGTGGGCTCGCTGCTGGTGGCGACGCCGCTCTTCCGGCGGACGCTGTAGGGAACTGCGACGCTGCGCTCTAGAGCGGCTCGTCGTCGCCCGGCGGCCGGGGCGGCAGAATGGCGCGGTCGCCTGATTCCGGCGGCCGATAACTGATCCCTACGCTGCTGTCACGCTGGCTGTCCTGGGTGTAGCGTCGCAGTTCGCGGAGAGTCTCCTGTTTATCGCGCGCGTACTCCGTCGCCAGACGAGTCAGGGCGTAAGTGACGATGTCGCTGTGGTGCAGCCCCTGCATCTCCGGATCGCGCCGGAAATTCAGCCAGAGCCGATGCACCAGCTGAACGTCCTCCGCGCGCAGTGCGGGCTCATGCGGCCCGATGTGGAACGACTCGGCCCCGCCGTCCGGCATGATGACATAGAACGTGAATTGCCGCTTCGGCTCCGGCAGGTTCTCCCACGCCTGGCCCACATGAAAAGCCTGCTCTGCCGACGACATGCGCGTAGACAAGCCGGAAACCAGCGCGGAAACTTCCAGCGAGTTCGCTGCCTGCACCAGGGCGGCAAACACATCGCCCGCCGGCACCACCAGCAGCGAGATATGTTTCCCGAAGCTCTCCGCAACCGATACCGCCTTGGTAAACACGACCTGTTCGTGCTCGCTGAAGAGCTGGTTGTCAACATATTCCGGACCGCCCGCGCCCATCATGCGCGCCGTGAGCACCACGATGTCCTGCTGATCGGTGCGAGTGCGCGCCAGCGCCCACTTCAGCGCATATGGGTTGGCGGCATCGCGCATGGTCACCAGAACCCCGCCCGGGCGCACCTGCAGCGCCTCGCGTCCGATCGTGTCCTGCTGCTCCAGCTGGAAGTGTTCCTTCATCTGCTGCTGCGTCAGCAGGTGTTTCTGCGCATTTTTTCGCTCCGAGACGGCAAAAATCGCAAAGAAAACCGCAGTGAATACGAGGCCGCTCTCAGTAGCCACGCTCTTGGTGAACAGATTCACAATCGCCGTCATCAGCAGGGTCAGGAAGACGCAGAACAGCCCAATCGGCAGCTCCGTCTGGCCTATGCGCAGGTTGACCGGGACCTTCCAGCCGCGCTCGCCGTGATACTTCGAGCGCAGCACGAGCATTGCCAGGGAGTTGAACGTGAAACTCCAGATCACCCCGAAGGCATACGCTTCGCCCAGGGTGATCACGTTGCCGCGACTCACGACGATGGTGAACAGCTGCATGCCAGCAACCAGGTTCACGATGCGATAGCTGGTGCCGAAGCGCCGATGCGGCTTGCGGAACCAGTCCGTCAGCACGCCATCCTCGGCCACCCGCATCATCACGCCGGTGGATCCGATAATTGAGGTGTTGATCGCCCCGGAAAGGATGAGGAACCCAACGATGACCACGAAGACGCGGAAGATAATCCGCAGCGTGAGGGGCCCGGCCATATACATGGCCATGCCGGCGATCAGGTTGTTGGCGTACACCGGCACGCGTACGGCATCCGGGACGATCATAGTAGCCAGCAGCGTACCGACGCCTGTGAAGATGAAGCTGTAGATGGCGATGACAATGGCGGCCCGCTTGAGGTTCTTCAGCTTGGGGTGCTGGATTTCGCGGTTCACCTGGGCAAGGGTTTCCTCGCCGCTCATCGCCAGCACCGAGTGACCGAACGCCATCAGTATCCCGAACAGGCCCAGCGTGCCGGCCAGTTTCGATCTGCGGAGAAAGCCGAGCGCATCCGGAGCAAAGTGAAGGTCGCCCGCCGTCGGCAGCGGCGGCAGAGCCGCATGCCGATGCCAGACCGTGAAGAATCCCCAGGCCAGCAGCAGCACCACCATCACCGTGGTGATCTGCATGACGGCCAGCGCCTTGTCGGTGGACTCCTCGATGCCCTTGATGTTCAGCCACCAGTAGTAGATCGTGACCGCGGCCGCAAAAACCGCC
>DAHUYD010000142.1 GCA_027315385.1 Acidobacterium sp. | reverse complement strand
CATCCCTGGCTGGTGGCGCCGGCGTGGCTTTTCACCTTTTTCGCCGTGGCGCTGCCCGAAGAAATCTTCTTCCGGGGGTGGATGCAGAATCTGCTCGAGCGCCGCCTGGGCCGCACCGCCTCGCTGCTGGTCACCGCGTGTCTGTTCGGCCTCGCACACTTCAACAAACATGCCGTCCATTTCAACTGGAGATACGTCCTGCTGGCGGCCATTGCCGGCGTTTTTTACGGCCGCGCCTGGCGTGCGGATCGACGCATCGGCGCTTCCGCGATTACCCACGCGACTGTGGACACCCTCTGGGGTGCGCTGCTCCGGTAATGTCCTGCGTTACACTGGCCTGCGGATTGAAAGACGAATCCTCGTGCCCTCTGTCCTGAGCATTTGAAATGCGGGAAACACCTATTCGAAAGGATCTCCTCCCATGTCCCAAGGCCGACTTCTTGTAGCCGCACTCATTCTTACCTCGCTCTGCGTCCCGGTCGTCGCGCAGCGCTCCGATCCCACGCTCGCCGCCACTCCGCCGATGGGCTGGAACAGCTGGAACCACTTTGCCGGCAAGGTCGACGACGCGGACGTCCGGGCCGCCGCGGACTACATGGTGTCCAGCGGCATGAAGGCCGCGGGCTACGTCTACGTAAACATCGACGACACCTGGGAAGGACAGCGCGACGCTCAGGGCTTCATCCACTCGAACAGCAAATTCCCCGACATGAAGGCGCTGGCCGACTACGTCCACTCCAGGGGACTGAAACTCGGGATCTACTCATCTCCGGGCCCCAAAACCTGCGCCGGCTATCCAGGCAGCTACGGCCACGTCCAGCAGGACGCCCAGACTTACGCCAAATGGGGCATCGACTACCTCAAGTACGACCTCTGCAGCTTCATCCCCATCATGAAGAAAGAAGCACCGCACGACCCGCAGAAGCAGCTTGCGATCATGCAGGACGCGTATCGCCAGATGCATGATGCTCTCGCCGCCACCGGCCGCCCCATCGTCTTCAGCCTTTGCCAGTACGGCTGGATGGATGTGTGGAAGTGGGGCGCCTCCGTCGGCGGCAATCTCTGGCGGACCACCGGCGACATTAACGACACGTACGCGCGCATGGCGGACATCGGGTTCAATCAGCTTGGTCTGGCCCAATACGCAGGCCCGGGCCACTGGAACGATCCCGACATGCTCGAGGTGGGCAACGGCGGCATGAGCTTCGACGAGTACAAGACCCACATGAGCCTGTGGGCGATTCTCGCCGCGCCGCTGCTTGCCGGCAACGACCTCAGCAAAATGTCCACGCAAACCATCGATATCCTCACCAATCGCGACGTCATCGCCGTCGATCAGGATCCTCTGGGGAAGGAGGGCAGCCGGGCGTTCGCAGTTGGGATGACGGAAATCTGGACGAAACCGCTGAGCGACGGCGCGCTGGCCGCCGGCCTCTTCAACCGCGATACGGCTCCGCATCCGGTTACGCTGGAGCTGCACGCGATTGGCTACCCCGCGAACGCAAAGCTGCGCGACCTGTGGGCGCATCAGGATGTCTCGGCCAGCCACGGCCGCTACACCGTCACTGTTCCGCCGCACGGCGTGGCGATGCTGAAGGTGAGCCGATAGGTTTTTGCAAGGGATGAAACAGAAAGCGCGGAGAAGCTTCAGGAATTCTCCGCGTCCTCTGCGCTCTCTGTGGCGAACATCAAAAGCCCCCGTCTCCGGGGGCTTTTGATGTGTTTCTGAGTTCCCGCCTTACTTCTTCGCCGTGGGAGCCTGAGGCTGAAACAATTCCACCCTCACATGCCAGTGCACCGACTGTCCTGGATGCAGCGTCACCATGCCCGTGTTCATTCCGTGCCATTCCTTGCCAAACGGATCGGCAAAGTTGAACTGCTGCTCAATCGCAGCGAACTTCACCGTCGGCGGCGAATACACCTGCACGGTGCGGATATCCGAGGACAGCCCCAGCATCCTTACGCCGTAATCGCTCGCCGGATCGGTCAGGGTTACCTGCACCGCGCCGTTGGTGCGCTGCAGATCGGACCAGTTGTCGTCCAGATAGGTGTCGTCCAGAGGAGCGCCCTGGGGGGCCGTGAAGTCGTATTTGGTGCCTTTCACCGGCAGCAGCTTGCCGGTGGGGAAGACATCTCCATAGTTATTGACTTCGGTTCTCTTCAGGCCGGGCACGTGCAGCAGCGCCTGCGACCGCTCGCCGCTGGGGATGGAGAAATAAGGATGCCAGCCGATTGCCATAGGCTCCTCTTCCTTACCCACATTCTTCGCCACAATCTCCGCATCGACTGCGCCGCCGGTCAGCGTAATGACAAAGCTCAGGTCCGTCTTCGACAACCAATGGCCATTGAAGTCGCCGGCATGAATGACCCCGGTCACAGATTCGCCATCGGGGATCTTCACGGTCTGGACGTCCTGCACCGGCCAGTTCAGGATGAGCCCATGCATGGCGTGCTTGTCCTCGCCCGGATGCTCGCTGTTATACCAGTTGGCGGGCAGCACGATCTTCTTGCCGTGCCATTCCGTCGTGATCGTCTTCCCGTCCGGCGACAGCTTACCGAGAATGCGGTTCGGATACGGCACCAGGAACGCCCCGCAGCAACTGAAGCTGGCATTGCCGTACGCGTCGGCCGGCGACCCCGGACTCATCTTTTTCGCGAGATCTTCCAAGGTTGGCGCCCAAAGCACCGGAATTTCGCCTTTTCCCGGCACATCCGCGGTGATCTGGAAGACTTCCATCCCGCGGCCGGGCAGCACCGTCAGCGACAGAAACTCCGGCTTCGTTCCGTTGGCCGTGGCATTCCGTGTGAGTTTCACCACCGGCTCGCCGCCGATCTCCGGCGCCCCCTGCGCCTGCGGAGTTGCCGGTCCCGCTTCAGCCGGCGTCGCCGGTCCCGCCGAATTACCCGAGGTATTGCATCCCGCCATCAGCGCCAAAGCCCCCGCCACCGCGGCCGCCGCCATTCCCTTTCGCATCCGCATCGTGTCCGTATCTCCCGCATAAGCGTTAATTTCAAAGCCACTCCGTGAAGCACCTCATTGTACGCCGCGGAAGACGGCGACACGGGTTCTAGAATTCATTCGTGCCCGAAACGCCGGTAAAGGCTGCCGCGCTCGCCGCGCTCAACCGCCGCATCGTCGCGTGCGAACAATGCGCGCGCCTGCGCAGCCACTGCAAGGCTGTCGCTCTTAAAAAGCGGCGCATGTATCTGGATGCGGATTACTGGGGCAAGCCGGTTCCCTCTTTCGGCGATCCAGCAGCCCGCGTCCTCTTTGTTGGACTCGCTCCCGGCGCGCATGGGTCCAACCGCACCGGGCGCCCCTTCACAGGCGACGGCTCCGGCGATTTTCTCTATCCCCTTCTGCATCGCGCCGGATTCGCCTCCCAGCCCCACTCCACCCATCGCGACGACGGCATGGTGCTCACGGATGCCTGGATCACCGCCGTTGTCCGCTGCGCGCCGCCCGGCAACAAGCCCCTGCCTCAGGAACTCGCCGCCTGCGCGCCGTTTCTCGACGAGGAGATTGCCGCGCTTCCGCGCTTCCGCGCGATTGTCTGCCTGGGCAAGATCGCCTTCGACGGCGTCCTCTCTCACCTGGTCCGCACCGGCCAGGTCGCCCGCCGCTCCGATTTCGCGTTCGGCCACGGCGTGGAATACCGCATCCCCGGAGATCGCTGGCTCCTGGCGAGCTACCATCCGTCGCTGCAGAACACCAATACGGGCAAGCTCACCCCGCCGATGATGCTCCAGGTCTTCCGCCGCGCTCGCCGGCTTGCCGGAATTCCGACTCCGTAAATTCTTCATGCGCGGGACATCTTAGCCTTCGCTGCGGGGCATCCGACCAGCAAGTCGGGGAGCCGTCAAGGCTTCCACGCGAGGGCCTTCACTCATGGTTACAATCCTGATCATCATTTTGCTCCTGATGCTCATCGGAGCATTTCCCGCATGGCCGCACAGCCGCAGCTGGGGCTATTACCCCAGCGGGGGCCTCGGGCTGATCCTCCTCATCGTCGTCATCCTGCTTCTGCTGCGGGTCATCTGAGGGTCACGCGGCAAAGCAAAAGGGCCGGCAAGCCGGCCCTTTCCTCCGGAATTACAGGAGGGATCAAAATTTGAAATACAGCGAGCCTTGCAACACGCGCGGGCTCTCGCCGCTGCTGAGCGGGTTCGGGTTGCTGCCGATATCGCCCGCGCTGGCCTGCGAGGTGATCTGTCCGAACGGACCGGCGCTGTCCGTGATGTCCACCGTCGGCGTGCCGAAGTTCGGGTGGTTGAATGCATTGAACGCATCCGCCCGAAACTCCACGTTCATGCTCTCTCGGATCGCGAACGTTTTCCCTGCTCCGAGATCCAGATCGAAGAAGCCGGGACCGTACAGGTTGTTCCGGCTACCGATCTCAAAGCCGACCGGGCCCGTATAGTCCGCGTTCGCCTTCTGTGGGTTCGCAAAGGCATATAACGGCTGACCCTTTCCGCCGTGGATATGAATCTTCATGTCAGCCAGCGAGCCGGAAGCCAGGATCGCCGGGGCATTATTTGCGTATCCGGCTACGAAGGCGTTGGCCCCGGCGTTAAAGGGGTTCCCTGTGTGCCAGTTCGGTATGCCGCTGAGCTCCCACCCTCCGATCACTTCGTTCAGCCAGAAAGGAGCGTTGCCCGCCAGCGTCTGTCCGCGCCCGATCGGCAAATTGTAGATCAGGTTGCCCGTCAGGTTGTTGGCGATGTCGAAATCCGAATTCCCGCGGCATTCCCGAGGGCGCAGTTCGTCGCAGATGAATCCGTACCCGCCGAACGCGATCTGGTTCCCGATGAGTGACGTGTTGTCGATCGAGTGCGACCAGGTGTAATTGAGGTCGAACTGCAGTCCACTGCTCATGTTCTTGTGCAGCGTCACCAGCAAGCCGTTATAGGTCGAGAAGCCCTGGTTCGTGTAGATCGTATCCTCCGCGAACTGCGAATCCATCCCCACGTTGGGCGGCAGCGCGCCCGCGCCCGCCAGCGCCTGAGTGGTATCCGCAAAGTCCCCGCGGCCCACGTAAGTTGAGAGGCCCTGCGCCACCAGGTCGGTGTTGTTCGCGAAGCCGTACGCCTGGCCGATACCGGGAGTAAGCACATCCTCATACCAGGGCTGCGTGGTAACCGGCAATCCTTTCCGCACTTCCTCCGAAATGTTCGCGAAGGCCTGCGACATCATTTGCCCCGACTTCGTATCGGGAAAATCGATGAGTTGGCTGGCGTCTACCTGGGCTATCAAACGCCGCCCCAGACGGCCAACGTAGGTCATGCTCAGCAAAAATTTCCCGCCGTCGAACTGCTGCTGAACGCCGAGGTTGTACCCGATCGAGTACGGTGTCTTCAGCTGCGGATCAATGATCTCATTAAACGCCGATCCGTTGATCAGGCCATTCGGCACCGCATTCGTACCCGTCCCGCTCACATAGGGCAGAAACGGCGACGAAGATACTGGCGCGGACGGAGGCGCCGGGGGATTGTTGAGCCCGCCCCACCTCTGATCGGCCTGGAACGACGCGTAGGCGTTCCCCTCAGTTCCGTAGGGCGTGGGATTGCTCGCCTGGAAGAGGTACGAGAACTGCGATTGCTGATATTGGATCGCGTTGATTACCGTCTGGTCATAGACGATATTCGCGCCGCCACTGACTACCATGTTCCGGTTCCCCGGCGGAGTAAACGCGAATGCGAACTTCGGCGCAATGTTGTCGTATTGCGGAGAGTAGTACCCCGGCGCATGATTCGCCTTGCCCCCCAGCACGTAATCGATCAGCGGCACCGCCAGGTTGCCCTGGACTCCCTGACTACTCTGCTTCGCACGGCCCCAAAAGTACGACTGGAAATCGAATTTCTGCCCCGGATTGTCATAGTACTGAGAAATCGACTGAATTCCGTGCACGTCGTACGGCACACTGAAGAACTGCCACTGGACGCCATAAGTCAGCGTCAGGCTCGGCATCGCTTTCCACGTGTCGTTGAAATACGCCTCCGCCTCTTTGTAGTGGTAGTCGTGAGTCTGCGGAGTTCCCTGCGGGATCGGGTTCAGGCTGGAGTTGTAGTAGAACGTCGCATCGGTCGCCGTAACCACGCCCAGCGCCAGCGCATAAGCACTGTCGTAGAGCGCCGTTCCATTTCCGGGCGCCAGGTCGTTCGGGCGCATCGAAGGTGTGCCGGTCGGAACTGCCAGGCTGGAGGTATCTCCCCCAAGGCCAAGCGTGGGCGTGTTGTAGTTCAGGATCGTCCACTCCGAGGGATGTGGCCATTTAAAATCCCCGCCGAACGTGAAGCTGTGTCTCCCCTTCAGCCAGTCGAAATCGTCACCCACCACGGGAATCGGGTAAGTCCGCCCCTGCGCATTGATCGCGATCGGGTACGGCGCAGTCAGGATCGCCCCCCCCCGTGCCGTTGCCGCCGAAAGTCTGGTACTGAGTGACCCCAGTCGGATTGTAGGTGTCGGAAAATGCGTAATCCTCGTTTACATTTCCGCCGTACAGATCGTTGACCTTGTTCGCCGAGATAGTCCACGTGTGGTGCAGCACCCAGGTGTAGCTGTCGTTGAGGAACGGATGCGTCTCCGGATCTCCCGGAAACTGGATCGCGCTTTGCGTCGCGTTTTCCCTGGTCACATGGGTGACGCCATAGAACTTCATCTTCGAATTGATGTCCCAGTCCAGCCGCCCCACATAGGTGCTTAACCGCAGCGGGAACGGTGCATTGAACGCAAACCCACCGGTGTTTAGCTGGTCGCCGACGTTGAGATTATTCGAATGCGGATAGCGATTCGTGAAGATGCTCTGAACGCCCCCATTCCAGCCGATCTTCTCCGGATCGAGCGACGCCACCCGCGCCGCCGAGATCGAGGACGTGCCCCCGCTCGTGTTCTCGTAGGTGATGTTCCCATTCCGATAGCTGTCAAGAGGTACGATCTGGTCCACCACGTCGGAAAGTGTGTCGCGCCGTCCGTCGTAGTCGAAATAGAAGAGAACCTTGTTCCTGAGCACCGGTCCACCAACTCCCCCGCCGAATTGGTTCCGGACCAGCGGAGGCCGTGGCACTTGCGGAAAAGCGTTATTGTTGAACCAGGTGTTCCCCTCCATCGTGCGGTCGCGATAATACTCGAACAAGTCCCCATGGAAATTGTTGGTCCCGCTCTTCGTCACCATGTCGTATTCGCCGCCGCCGCCCGGGCCCGACGTCGACAAAGCACCCGCCTCCACTCCGCGGAACTCCTGCACTGAATCCACCGGGGCATTCCCAACAATGGCGCCAAACTGGCCCGTCGCCATATCATTCACATCCAAACCGTCCACGGTCACCCGGTCCTGGTCGACACGCGCACCCGTTGACGATCCGTCATTCGTTATACCCGGCTGCTGCGTGAACAACGCGGCCGGACTGTCCCGATCCGAAACCGGCAGCTGATTCAGCATGGCCACATCGAAGTTGTTGCCTACTGTCGCATCCGTGGTGTCCAGCGTCACGTCCTGGTTCGACGCCGACACCGTCACTGTCTGGATCACGTTCCCGACGTTCATCTGCACGTTTTGCGTGCGAATCACGGCGACATTCAGATAGATTGAAGCCACGATCGACGTCTGAAACCCGGGGTGCGACACAGTCAGCGTATACCCCGGTCCTGGCTTCACCTCAGGAATCCTGTACAGACCGGCCTGGTCGGTCACCGTCCGATAGCTCGCGCCCGTCTGCGCATTCTTCAGGAGCACTTTGGCTCCCGGCACGACGGCGGAGGACGTGTCTGTGACGGTTCCCGTCAGCGTCGCCGTCTCGTTCTGGGCCATCAGGGTCATTGCCCCGGTCAACAAAGCCACCATAAAAACTACGAACGTAAATAATTTCGTCCTATTCACCACCATGCCTCCGGAACCTTTGCCAACAGGAAGTTCGCCGCACCCCATCCTCCGGCACCCAGGTACAGCGCGCCGGCCAGCAGACCCATACCCGTCTCGCCCGACGCAAGTGATCGCCTGGAAGGATCACGCACAGCAACAAAAACAAAAGTAAATTCTGAATGATGCGTTGCAATTTGGACACCATTTCGCACGCCGATTCCCGGGCCCCCTGGCTCACGCTTAACTCTTTCATTTTGTTAATATCATCATTACAAGTAACCGGCATTGATTACCGATGATTTAGGTGGGCATATGATTTTTGGAATTTTCCCTCCATGCCTTCCATTTTGTTGTGGATAATGGTTTCCGGAGGTTCCCATCGTGTCCCGGCAAGCTCTCGCCTTTTCTCTCCTGGCATTCCTTCTCGGCGGCCTCGCCCGCGCGCAGTCTCCACAGGATGTAGCCGCCGCGGAAAAGAACCTCCCGCCGGCCCAGTCTCAAGTCATCACGCGCCTCGGCGCACTCAGTCATTTGCCCGAGGGCCAGTGGCGCTATCACGTGGGAACCCTGGCACACGGCGAGGAACCGGCACTCGACGATTCCTCCTGGCTCGTCGCCGCGCCCAATTCCGAGTACTCCAATCGCTCGATGTGGTTCCGGCAATGGATCACCGTCCCGAAGGCTCTCCAGGGTTACGACCTGACCGGGACGCGCATCTGGTTCCAGTTCAATGCCTGGGTCAACGGGCCGCTGCCGCAGATCGTCTACTTCAACGGCCGCCGCGTGGCCATGGGCGACGATCTTGAGCCGATCATGCTCTTCGATCAAGCCAGACCAGGCGAGCGCATTCTCGTCGCCGTCAAGCTGCTCCGCACCGTCGACAAGAAGCACTTCGTCGGCGCGCCCATGAAGATCGACTTTGCCGCCAGCCGTCCCAGCCCTGAAGATCTGCGCGAAGAATTCCTGACCGCGGCGCTGCTCGTCCCCAGCCTCTCGAAGGACATCGCGGCCGATCAGGCCACGCTCTCGAAGGCGATAGGCCAGGTGGATCTCCAGGCGCTCGCGTCAGCAGACCAGCCGCAGTTCGACGCTTCGCTGCGCGCCGCACAATCCACGCTGATGGCGCTCAAGCCCATGATGGACACGGCCACACTCCATCTCACGGGCAACTCGCACATCGACGCGGCCTGGCTCTGGCCGTGGACGGAAACAGTCAATACCGTTCGCGACACCTACGGCACCGCGATCCAGCTGATGAACGAGTACCCCACCTACACCTTCACCCAGTCCGCCGCCGCCTATAACAGCTGGCTGGCAAACGACTATCCGGACCTGAACGAGCAGATCGCGCGGCGCATCAGGCAGGGCCGCTGGGAGATCGTTGGCGGCATGTGGGTGGAGCCCGACCTCAATATGCCCGACGGCGAATCCACCGTGCGCTCCATCCTCATCGGCAAGCGCTGGTATCAGAAGCACTACGGCGTCGATGTCCACATCGGGTGGAACCCCGACTCCTTCGGCTATAACTGGCAACTCCCGCAAATCTACAAGCGCACCGGGATCGACTACTTCGTCACGCAGAAGATGGCCTGGAACGACACCAACAAGCTGCCCTTCAAGCTCTTCTGGTGGGAATCGCCCGACGGCAGCAGGGTGCTCACGTACTTCCCGCACGACTACGCCAACACGAACCTCAATCCCGTCCGGCTCGCCGCCGATCTCGCCCAGGCGCGCGAGTTCTCCCCCGGCCTGACCGACATGATGGATCTGTACGGCGTCGGCGATCACGGCGGCGGACCGACGCGGGCCATGCTCGACCAGGGACTGCACTGGATGCAGCCCGACAAGGTCGTCCCCAGGATGCAGTTCGGCACCGCCGGAACCTGGTTCTCCTCCGTCCAGAACGACATCGCGCCGGCGTCGCGGACCTGGGACTACCGCACGATCGCCCAGGGCTACGTCGAACCGACGCCGGTTTCCGGCAAAATCTCCATCCCCACCTGGGATGACGAGATGTACCTCGAATACCACCGCGGCGTCTACACTACGCAGGCCCTGATGAAGTGGAACCTTCGCCACGGCCCCGAGTGGACCCTCGACGCTGAAAAATACGCTTCGCTTGCCTGGCTCGAGGGCAGCGCCTACCCCGCTCCCGAACTCACCAGCGCCTGGAAGACCATCACCTTTAACGATTTCCACGACCTCGCCGCCGGCTCCGGCATCGGCGTCATCTACAAGACCGCGGCACAGCAGTTCCGCCAGGTCCATCGCGCCGACAAGCTGATCTCTTCAGCTGCGCTCGATACGATTGCCGCGCACGTCAGTACGCATGTAGCCTCCGGCGTTCCCGTTTTCGTCTTCAATCCCCTGGCGTGGGCGCGCTCCGGCGACGTGAAGGTCGATGTGCAGATGCCGTCCGCCACCGCCGCCGTCTCTGTTCTGGACACCCGCGGCGCTGTGCTTCCGTCCGAGGTTCTCTCGAAGGAGCCATCGACGAACACGTTCCATCTCCTCGTCCTGGCGGATAAGGTTCCGTCGCTCGGCTACGAAGTCCTGCGCGTCGTTCCGGGTACGCGCCCGTTCGCGAGCGATCTCCACGTCCACGGCCTCACGCTGGAAAACTCCGCCCTGCGCGTCGTCATCGATCCCAAAACCGGCTGCGTCACCAGCCTCTACGACAAGACGGCCGGATTCGAGACCCTCGCTCCCAACTCCTGCGGCAACGAACTCCAGGCTTTCCACGACAATCCGAAGGCCTACGACGCCTGGAACATCGATCCGGGCACGCTCGATAAGCCGCCGGTGCTGCTCACCGAGGCCGACTCGGTGCAACTCATCGACGACAATCCTTTGCGCGCGGTGGTCCGGGTCACGCGCCACTGGGACAAGTCGAAATTCGTCCAGGACATTATTCTTGAAACGGGCTCCGGCCAGGCCGTCGTCGTCAACGACATCGACTGGCACGAAACTCACATTCTGCTGAAGGCTGCCTTCGCGCTCTCGGCCTCCAGCCCGTTCGCCACGTATGAAATCCCCTTCGGCACGATCCAGCGGCCGACCACCCGCAACAACAGCTGGGAGAAGGCTCGTTTCGAGGTTCCGGCGCAGCGCTGGGCCGACCTTGGCAACGCGCAGCACGGCTTCAGCCTCATCAACGACTCCAAATACGGCTACGACGCCGCAGGCAATGTGTTGCGCCTGTCGCTGCTGCGCTCCCCCGTGTGGCCCGATCCGAACGCCGACCGCGGCCACCAGCACTTCAGCTACGCTCTCTACCCGCATGCCGGCTCGTGGCAGCAGGCCATGACCGTTCGCCAGGGCTACGACTTCAACTTTCCGCTGACCGCGATGCAGGTGCAGCCGCACACCGGCGCGCTGCCCGCCGAGCAGTCTTTCGCCGCCGTCTCACCCTCCGACATCGTCCTGACGGCGATGAAAAAGGCCGACGACACGCACTCGCTGGAGTTCCATTTCTACGAATGGGCCGGCAAATCCGGCGAGCTCGCGCTGCATGTGCCCCCCGGAGCCACCGGCGCGGTCGAGACGAACCTGATGGAGACGCCCGAGGGCTCGCCGCTGGCCGTCAGCGGCAACGAGGTGCACGTGCCCTTCAAGCCGTACGAGATTCTTGCCGTGCGGGTGGATTACCCGCAGA
>DAHUYD010000138.1 GCA_027315385.1 Acidobacterium sp. | reverse complement strand
TCCTGCTCGATATCTCCGCGGCCGCCTCCGTCGAGCGAACCGCCAGCCGCCTCACTTCCGCGGCGACCACGGAAAATCCGCGTCCCGCCTCCCCGGCCCGCGCCGCTTCAATGCCCGCATTCAGCGCCAGCAGCTGCGTCTGCTGCGCAATCGACGAAATAACGCCGATCAGCGGCGTCAGCGAGCACACCTCCGCCGAAAGACCCCCGATGCGCGCAAAGTTGGCGCGGGTCTGCTCGTTCTGCTGCAGAAACTGCCGTTCGATCTCGGCAGCCACCGCCTTGTTCTGCTCCGCCTGCGCGTGCGTGCTCCCCGTCAGATCCCGGCTGCTCTTCACGCTTCGGGAAATCCCTTCCTTCTGCTGGTTCGCCTGCGCCACCAGCCGCCCCAGTTCCTCCACCGCCGCCACCACCTCGCGCTCCGATTCCCCCAGCGAGTCCCCAATCTGCTCCCGCAGCAGATTCGTGAACAGAGCTGCCCCCTGCGCCTCCCGCTGGAGAACGCCCCGCAGGCTGAACATGCGCGCCACGTCCCGGAAGTTCATCTGGGTGAGAGCCCACATCTCTCCCACCGCTTTCCGCGCTTCAACGTAATTCCTGAACCGGTAGAACACCGCCGGCGCCAATACCAGCACCGACAGCAGAATCGCTCCCCGAAAATGGTTCGCGGACCAGTTCGCCGTGTTCAGGCGCGCCGCCAGACAGCAGTATCCCGCCAGCAGCAGCAGCTTCGTCATCGCCTCTGCCAGCATCCGCCTCCGGATCCTGGTCAGGTGCTCGCCCGCGCTGGAAGGAACCTTCTCCGCCCGGCCGCCGTTCGCTCGATCGCCGCCCCTCGCCGTCTCCGCCGGGCGCGGTTTCGCATTCTCCATTGCGCTATGCCCCCGGCAGCACCTTTTTCACCACCGCGATCAGATCGTTGCCCGAGATCGGCTTCACCAGCCACCCCGTCGCCCCCGCCACCTTCCCCTCGCTCCGCTTACCGGCATCGCTTTCCGTCGTCAAAGTCAATATCGGAATGAACTTCAGCCCCGGCATGGAGCGCACGCTCCGAATCAGTTCCATTCCCCCCATCACCGGCATATTTACATCGGTCACGATCAGCGACGGCCGCAGTCCCGCCTTCAGCTTGTCCAGTGCTTCCTGCCCCTGGCTGGCCGTCTCCACTGCAAAGCCGTGCATCCCGAGCGTGGTCTTCAGGCTCAGAACCATCGTCACCGAGTCGTCCACGACCAGTACCGTCATCCCCATGCCATGCCTTCGTAGTTCCGGAACTCCGCAGTGCAGCTTCTCCGTTCCCGGCTGCCAGCCCCGGCAAGAGCGCTCGCACACGCGCCTCAATATGCCTCATCGGCATGCTCCCGGGGAAGTTGAGGAGGCTGAGCCGAAACCTCACGCCCGCGGCCGGCATCCGCCGCTGCCGTGCCAGCCAGGCTCCTGCCGTCCCCGCAGCCTGAGATAGCCTGAATGAGAATGTCAGACCCCGACTTCATCGTCGTCGGCGCCGGCGTCGCCGGCCTCCGCGCCGCCATTGGCCTGGCCCACAGCGGCGCCCGCGTCCTCGTCGTCACCAAAGAAGCGCTGGCCGAATCGAACACCCACTATGCCCAGGGCGGAATTGCCGTTGCCATCGGCGGCCAGGAAGATGTCGCCCTCCATCTCCGCGACACCATCGATGCCGGCGATGGCCTCGTCCATCGCGATGCCGCCCGCGTCCTCGTGGAAGAGGGGCCCAGGCGCGTCGAGGAGCTGCTCCGCTGGGGCACCGCCTTCGACCACGAGAACGGACGCCTTATGCTCACCCGCGAAGGCGCCCACAGCCGCAACCGCATCCTCCATGCTCACGGCGATGCCACCGGAGCCGAAATTGCCCGCTCCCTGCTGCGCCATGCCCGCGCCGTCGAAAACATCGAGCTCCGGGAGTGGACCACCACCATCGATCTCGACATCGAAGACGGCGAAGTCCTCGGCGTCACGCTGCTCGATCCGCATGGCCACGTCCGGCTCGCCCGCGCCCGCGCCGTCCTCCTCGCCAGCGGCGGCGCCGGACAGGTCTACTCCGATACCACCAATCCCGCTGTCGCCACCGGAGACGGCATCGCCATGGCGTGGCGCGCCGGCGCCGAAATTGCCGGCATGGAGTTCTACCAGTTCCACCCCACCGCTCTCAGCCTCCCCGGAGCTCCCCGCTTTCTGCTCTCCGAGGCGCTTCGCGGCGAGGGCGCATGGCTGCGCAATGCACAGGGCGACAGGTTCATGGAGCGCTCCCATCCTCTCCAGGAACTTGCCCCCCGCGACGTCGTGGCCCGGGCCATTACCCGCGAGGGAACCGGACCCGATGGCGCCCCGCTGCCTGTCTATCTCGATATGCGGCACGTCACCGCCATCGATCCCGCCACGCGCTTTCCTGGAATCTCGAAGTTTCTCGCCGCGCACGGCCTCGACCTGCGCCGCGACCTCATCCCCGTCCGCCCCGCCGCGCATTACCTCATGGGCGGCATCCGCACCGATGTCAACGGCCGTACCTCCCTCCCGCGTCTCTTCGCCGCGGGTGAGGCCGCCTGCACCGGCGTCCACGGAGCCAATCGCCTCGCCAGCAATTCACTGCTGGAAGGCCTCGTCTTCGGCGCCCGCGCGGCCGACGCCATGATCGGAGCGGACTACAACGCACCACCCTCCCCGTCCCGGACGCCCGGCCCCGAGCCTGCAAGTTCCCCCTCTGCCTCGGCTGCCGTCCTGCGCCACGAACTATCGCGCATCATGTGGGAAAAAGCCGGCCTTCTGCGCGATGCCGAGGGACTGCGTGCTGCCCGGCAGGAACTGGCGGCCATGAGCATCCCCGACATTCGGGACCGCCCAACCCTCGAGCTGCGCAATCTGCACATCGCCGGCCAGCTGATTGTCGCCTCGGCCCTGGCGCGCGAAGAAAGCCGGGGCGCGCATTACCGCAACGACTTTCCCCACCGCGACGACGCGCGCTTCGCCCGGCACTCCATCGTTGCAAAAGGCCGCGACGTCTCGTTTCGCGACTTCTGATCGCTTCGCCCTCTACTGCCGCAGCAGTTTGAAAGCGTGCGTCCACTCATTCCGTGTGAACCCGGGAATGCACCACAATATGCAGAGCGGCTCAATGGCGCGGGCGGCCTCCGCAGTGCCCATATCCGCCGTCTCCCAGCCGAACTTCTCCAGAATCTCCGCGACCGTCGCCTTCGCCGCTCCGTCGTTGCCGCAGATGAACATCGTCGGCCGTATTCCGCCGGCGTACTCCGGGTTCACCATGCGCACGCTGCCCACGGAATTGAAGGCCTTCGCAAATCGCGCCTCCGGAAACTCCCGCTGCAGCCGCTCCATCAGCGACTCGCCGTACGTGGTGAAAAATTGCAGCACGCCGTGGTCCGGGGGCGCGTCGGCTATGGGATTGCACGTGTCCACGACCACCTTACCCGCCAGATTCGCCGCGCCCGCCAAACGCAGCGCATTGGCCGCCACTGTCCCCTTCACGGCAAGCACCACAACCTCGCCGAACGCCGCTGTCTCGCTGAAGGTTCCCAGAAGCGCCTTCGGGTTAGCGCCCTTCCATTCCGTCAGCTTTGCCGGCTCGCGGCTGCCCACCATCGTTTCGTAACCGTGTTTCAGAAATCCCGCCGCAAGCGTTTGCGCGACCACGCCGGAACCAAGTATTCCGATTTTCATTGCAGCTCCTCCTGGAAAGGCCGAATGCAGAGACTATACCTCCACCACGTCAACCGCGCGCAACCCTCAGGCCCTCCCCGCCGGCCTCATGCGAAGAAGCACCTGATTCACAGCCACGAAGACCACCAGAATCGCCAGAATCGCCCCCAGCGAAACCGGCGTGGAAATCGCAATCCAGCGCCCGGCCAGCATCTTGAACGCGACAAAACCCAGAATGCAGGCCAGCGCATAGTGCAGTTGCTGGAAACGATCCATCAGCCCCGCCACCGCGAAATACAGCGACCGCAGCCCCAGCACCGCGAAGATGTTCGACGTGAACGCAATCCACGGATCCCGCGTCACCGCCAGCACGGCGGGGATGGAATCGACGGCGAAGACGAGATCCGTCGCCTCGACAGCGGCGACCACCAGGAGCAGCGACGCCAGCCCCAGCCGAGCCCCACCGGCATAACGCGGTCCGAAGCTCTGAATCCAGGCGACTGGGCCGCGAACCGGCGACGATCCCGGCGGGTGCAGCAACAGCCGCAGCGCCGCAAACGCCAGGATCGCTCCAAACACATACTCCACCCAGCCATAGCGCTCCAGTAGTGTTGTTCCGGCCAGAATCAGCCCGCCGCGCAGCACGATCGCCCCCAGAACGCCCCACAGCAGCACCTTGCGCTGCTGCTCCGTCTCAAGATGCAGCGATCGGAAGAGAATCAGAAAGATGAAGAGATTGTCGATGCTCAGCGAGAATTCGATGACGTAGCCCGTCATGAATTCCATCCCATGCTGCCGGCCGCCCGTCACCCCGGTCCAGATGGCAAATCCGCAGGCCAGCGCCGCCAGAAATGCAGTCCACATCCATGCCGCCCGAAGCGATGCGCGCCGGCCGCCCCCCTGCAGAACGAACAAATCCACCACCAGCAGCGCGGCAACCAGCACGACAAATCCGAGCCAGTGGGTGGGCATCGAACGATTATCGCCGAACCTTCGCGGTGCTTATTTCCGGCCTTCGTCCAGCAGCTGGATCGTCTCCAGCAGCGTGTCCCCGGATATGGTCAGGCTTTGTGCGCTCAGCTTATCCAGCGTGTCCTGAGCGGTATGCCAGTACGAATTGTCATACCCGTAGTCGAAATCGATCAGGTCCGCGCACGGCACTCCCAGCTTCAGGAACGGCGTGTGATCGTCCCCGACGGACATCTTCGTCTGGAAAAAGAACGATTGCCAGCCGTACTTCGACGCTGCCTTGTACACCACATCTTCCAGCCACTGCGTCGAGCTCATGTCCCGCGTGATGTCCAGGTCCTTGTCGCCCAGCATGTCCGCCAGCAGAAATGCCTTGATCCTTTTCAGAGTCCCGTCCGCCGCCCACATCTTCGCCAGATGCTTTGAGCCGTACACCGAATCCGCATCCGTCCAGTTCTTAATCGCCTCTTCGCCGTCTGTGAAAACCAGCCACACGCTGTATCCGTCGTTGGGCTTGCCCCGAAGGTAGTTCGCCATCTCGATCAGCAGACCGGTGGTCGCCCCTCCGTCATTGGCTCCCACGTATGCGATGTTCCGCAGCGGGTAGTTGGTGTCGTAGTGCGATGCCACCACGATGATCCCGTTCTTCCTGCCCGGAAATTTCACGATGAAGTTGTGCATCGTCACCGGCCCAATCGGCGTCTTCGCGACAAACGTGTCTTCCACAAGATCGTCATGGCGGAACTGGCTCTTAATGAACTGCTCCGCGCGGGCGTGGCCCGGACTTCCCACCCATCGCGGCCCCGTCTCCGTCACAAATTGCCGCGTATACGCAAGCGCCTTCGCCCCGTCGAAACGCGGCAGCTTCTCGAACTGCGCTCCCTGTGCCCGCGCACACGGGCAGCAGGGAAGCGTGAGTGCCAGCGCGGCGGCGCCGCCCAGCAGAATGCGCCTCATGATGCCGCCTTGGCCGCGCGCTTCCTGCGCGTCGCCGGATGCACAAACCACGACACCCCGATGCTCAGCACATAGAGAACCAGCATCGGGCTGGCGAACACGCACATCGTCAGCACGTCGGAGGTCGGCGTGATGATCGCGGCTATGACGAAGATAATCAGGATCGCGTAGCGGATGTTCTTCCATAAAAACTTTGGACTCACAATGCCGAAAAGCGAGAGAAACATCACCAGAATCGGCAGCTCGAACGTCACCCCGAGGCCGAGTATCACAGTCAGGAACAGGCTCGTATACTCGTTGATCTCGATCATCGGCCGGAAATCTTTGTTGAAGCTCAGCAGGAAATTCAGCGACCCCGGATAGACCCAGTGATACCCGAAGTACGCTCCCGCCAGAAAGAGCGTCACCGTCGCCGTCATAAACGGCACCACATATTTCTTCTCGTTCTTGTACAGCCCCGGAGATATAAACAGCCACACCTCGTACAGCACAAACGGAGACGCGATCACGCAGCCCGCCAGAAAGCTGATCTCCAGATACATGTTGAACGGGTCGATCGGGTTGAAGTAGTTCAGCTGCGTCGACATGTGGTGCTGCAACAGCGCAATCCGAATCGGCCTCTCCATCAGCCCATAGATCCGCTCGTGGAACCCCCACGTCAGAAAAAACCCGCCGATCAGATACAGCGCGGAATGGACAATGCGCCGCCGCAGCTCTTCCAGATGCTGCATCAGGCTCATGCCCGGCAGCTCGGCGCGCTCCGTCACTGCCGCCCGCGCGCGGTCGACCAGATCGCCCCGCCTCTTCTCCTCAGTCTCGGTTGGCGCCATACGAAACTCCGGTCGGAACGCTGGACGCCGCCGTCGCGCTAACCGCCACGGGTGCCGCCTGTTCTGCTTCGCTCGCCGCCGGCAGACTCATTTCCGGCGTACCCGTTTCCGATGGGCCCTCAGGCATATCCACAACCGCTCCCGCACTCTCCCCGTTCTCTGCCGAAGGCGGGCTGGCCAGGGCAAACGGCCGCGACGCATTCACCGGCTCGCCCGTCGAAGGCGGCAGAATCTTCGGCCCGGCATCCGCCTGCGATGCCGCTCCTGCCTCCGCCAGCACCTTCTCCGAGGCCTCCGCCAGCGCAATCGACTCCGCCAGCTTCTTCTTCCGCTCCTCCTCTTCCATGCTCCGCAACTCTTCCTGAATCTGGAACTTAAACTCGTTGCTGGCCCGCCGGAATTCGGCGAGCAGCTTCCCCAGTTGCCTCGCCATCTCCGGCATCTTCTTCGGCCCCAGCAGAACCAGAGCGAGCACAAAGATAAAGGTGTAGTCGCCGAAATGCATGAATACTCCATGATACCCGCCGCGAGCGAGCGCTCACAATCGCAATCCGCGCCGCCCGCCTCTCTCAACTCTTCGCGCCGCCGCGCTCCCACCGGCGCATACTGTTCGGCAAGGGGTTAAGTCAGCAATCCCGCCGGTTTGCGCCTTCTTCCGCTGCGACAGCATCTTCCTGCTGGGACACCCTCTGCGGGCCTTTACGGAGATCGCAAATGAACGACTGGATTTCCTCCCACGCCACCACCACTCTTGGCCAGCTCTTCCGCACCTACGACGGACCCCCCTTCGCCGTCCGCCTTTGGAATGGCTGGAACTGGTCCTCAGTCCCGCACTGCGGCAATACCGCCGCCTGCACTCTCGTCATCAACACGCCGCAGGCACTCAACACTCTCCTCCTCCCTCCCGGCCAGGTCGCCCTGGCCGAGGCATTCCTTGCCAAAGAGATCGATGTCGAGGGCGACATCTTCCGCGTCTTCGACGTGGCCGATCACGTCCTGCGCCATCCCGCGCCCCTTCGCCAAAGACTCATGCGAGGTCTCGGCGCTCTGGGATACGCCCTCACCCGCGCCTCCAGCCATTCCCGCACCCGCGACCAGGCCTCCGTCGCGTATCACTACGACCAGCCGCCTGAGTTCTTCCGCCCCTGGCTCGGCCCCACCCTCGCCTACTCCTGCGCTTACTTTCAGAATGAATCCGATACCCTCGATGCCGCCCAGGAGCAAAAGCTCGACCTCATCTGCCGCAAGCTCCGCCTCCATCCCGGCGAGCGCTTCCTCGACATCGGCTGCGGATGGGGCAGCCTCGTTCTCCACGCCGCCGGCCGCTGGGGCGCGGAAGCCGACGGCATCACCCTCAGCCGCGAACAGGCCAAAGTCGCGGATCAGCGCATCGTCGGTTCCGGCCTGGCCGATTCCTGCAGCGTAACCTTCCGCGATTACCGCGAACTCGACCCCGGCCGGCGCACCTACAACAAAATCGCCAGCGTAGGTATGAGCGAGCACGTCGGCCTCAAAAATCTCCCGCGATACTTCGACCTCGCGTTCCGTCTCCTCCAGCCTGGCGGTATCTTCCTCAACCACGCCATCGCGCTCTCATCCCGATTCACCCCGCGTGGCGCCGACTCTTTCATCAACCGCTACGTCTTTCCCGACGGCCAGCTTGTCACCCTCAACCAGACCATCGCCGCTGCCGAAGCAGCGGGCTTCGAAGTCCGCGACGTCGAGAACCTGCGCGAGCACTACGCACGCACCCTGCGCTGCTGGGTCGAAGGCCTCCGCCGTCATCGCGACGGCCTGCTCGAAAGCGTGCCGGAGAAGACGTACCGCATCTGGCTCCTCTACATGGCCGGATGTGCCGCTGCCTTCCGCCGCGGCGACATCGCCATCTACCAGGTTCTGCTCAGCAGGCCCGACCACGGCGACTGCCGCTTGCCGCTCACCCGCGAGGACTGGTACCGCCCCGCCCGCCGCCCCGTTCAGCGCGCAATCCCTGAGCCGCTGCGCCCGGTCGCCATGTCCCACGGCGTAACGTCCCACGGCACAACGTCCCACGGCGTAACGTCCGATGGGATAAACTCAACCCATCGCTAGCCCTTGCGGAAACCTGCGACCACTCCGCCAGCGGCGCGTCTAACAAATCAGAGCAGCACTCATTGCGGCAACATCCCCGTTGGCTGGGCAGTACATCGCAGCGAGCCAACTGCCGCTGCAACGGCTTTCAACATCCCCGTCCGCACCGGAATCTTTCCGTCGGGCTGAAGGCGGCAGACTGTGAACGTACTCGAAGAAGTAGCTAAGCCCCTATCGACGGAATCCTGTTCCCTCGACATTTACCTCGCCCTGCCCGATCGCACCATGGACGCGCGCATTGCCGAAGCCCGCCGCGCCCTCGGCGCCAGCACCATTCTCCTCGGCCATCATTATCAGCGCGACGAAGTCATCCGCTTCGCCGACTTCACCGGCGATTCGTACAAGCTTTGCCGGGCCGCGGCCCAAACCGATGCCCGCTACATCCTCTTCTGCGGCGTCCACTTCATGGCCGAAAGCGCCGACGTCCTCGCGCGCGACGGTCAGCAGACCATCCTCCCCGACCTCAACGCCGGCTGCTCCATGGCTGACATGGCCGAAATCGGCCAGGTCGAGCAGTGCTGGGACGATCTCCTCGCCGCCGGCATCCGCGCAGACGAAATCCTCCCGCTCACCTACATGAACTCCACCGCCGCCATCAAAGCCTTCTGCGGCGAACGCGGCGGCCTCGTCTGCACCTCCTCCAATGCGCGCCGCGCCTTTGAGTGGGCCTTCGCCCGCGCAAAGAAAATCCTCTTCCTCCCCGATCAGCACCTCGGCCGCAATACCGGCCACGCCATGGCCATTCCCCTCGGCGATATGCCGGTCTACGATCCGTGGCAGCTCGCCGGCGGCATCGCGCCCGAACGCCTCCGCTCCGCCCGCGTCATCCTCTGGAAGGGCCACTGTTCCGTCCATCAGCGCTTCCTGCCTGAGCACGTCGACAAAGTCCGCGCCAGGTATCCCGGCATCCAGGTCATCGTCCATCCCGAGTGCCGCCTCGACGTCTGCGAGAAGGCTGACGCCCTCGGCTCGACCGAGCGCCTCATCCAGATCGTCAAAGACGCGCCCGCCGGAACCAGCTTCGCCATCGGCACGGAGATTCACCTCGTCAACCGCCTCGCGAAGGAGTTCGCGCCGCAGGGCAAAACCATCATCACCCTCGACGACACAGGCTGCCTCTGCACCACAATGTTTCGCATCAGCCCGCAGCATCTGGCATGGGCGCTTGAGAATCTCGTCGAAGGCCGCGTCGTCAACCGCATCCAGGTCGCGGCGGATGTGAAATACTGGGCCCGCGTCGCTCTCGACCGCATGTTGGAAATTAAAGGCTGACGCAGT
>DAHUYD010000123.1 GCA_027315385.1 Acidobacterium sp. | reverse complement strand
ACGAGCCGAGTGGGCGCGAGCTTCTGAGCCGCGCAGACACGGCGCTGTACGTGGCGAAGAACTCGGGGCGAAACACGGCCCGCTTCGAGACGCGGCTGGCCTGAACAGGCATCTTTCCATCGGTCATCGGGTGGTCTCGTCTAGGAGATCGGGATTGTGCAAGAGAAACAAGATGGAGCGTACATTCGGATCTACTCGTCCGAGGAGACTCCTACCGACTATTTCAAGTACCGCAACAAGGCAGGTATCGAAGTGTGGGTCGAAGCCCTGAATCTGTATCGCCTTCGCGGCCGGATGAAACGAAATCTGATCAAGCGTTATGCGAAGCTGTGCCGCGTTGAGCGCGCGATGCGACCTTACCCGGAGGCAGTTCTGTGCGGGCTGTGCCCATCCTGCGCGGGATTGGCGTGAAGCCGACCAATGTCCCTGCGAGCACAACGCTTGCTCCAACCCATATCCAGAAAACGAGCGGATTGAGAAACGCCTTTAAGACTGGCAAGCCGCTGTTCTCGTCCCGCCCTTCATAGACAATATATATGTCCCGCAAGGGTGTTGAATGGTTGGCGATCAGGGTTTGGACGGTCTGGCTCGCCTGATAGAGTCTTGCCTCCGGCTCCAGTTGAAACTGCTTTTTCCCGTCCCGGTAGACATCGATCAGGGCACGCTCGCCAACATAATTGCCATACGACTCCGGCGTAAAGCCGCGGGAAAGCAGTTGGTATGGGCCGAGGTCCACGATCTGGCCGACATTGAGTTCTGTCTCGCCGCCGCGATTGAAGGCGGATCCAGCAAATCCGATGAACATCAGCACGACGCCAAAGTGAACGATAAAAGCGCCATGACGGCGTGGATTACTGCTGAAATAATGCAACACCGAAGGGATGAGGCCCTGTTCCGATTGCTGTCGAAGTGAATTGGCTCCGCGGAAGAATTCCGTGCCGATTGCAGTGATGACAAAGGCGGCGAAAGAGAAACAGACAAGCGAATAGAGCGATCCTCTATCCACCCATGGCCGCATGCCACAAGCGATAAGCGCCACGGCGGTGATGGCGCCGGCAATGCCTGGAACTACGAAGTTTTTGCGCACCCTTTCGAAAGAAGCTCCGCGGCCGCCAAAAAGCGGCGCAGTCCCGGTGAGCAGGAGCAGAAAGAGCCCGATGGGGACAACAACCCGATTGTAGAAGGGCGGCCCGACAGTGACCTTATTGCCGTCGATAATTTGCGTAATCACCGGCAAGAGCGTTCCGAAGAAGATGACAACAGTGGCGGTGAGAAGTACAAGGATGTTAAAGAGAAAACTCGACTCACGCGAGATGAGCGCTCCAATCCTACGCTCCGTTTTCAGGTGGCCGCGCCGCGCGAGGTATGTAATTACGCAGACGAGCAAAACCAGCGCAAGGAATGTCCAGAACCAGTCGCCGATGGAGGACTGGCCAAATGCGTGGACGGAACTGACGATGCCGGAACGGGTAAGCAGCGTACCGAAAACGCAGAGCAGGAAGGTGGAGGAAATGAGCCAGAAGTTCCAGTTCTTCATCATGCCGCGCTTTTCCTGCATGATGTTGGAGTGCAGAAAAGCGGTGCCGGTAAGCCAGGGCATCAGCGAAGCATTTTCGACCGGGTCCCAACCCCAGTAGCCACCCCAGCCAAGGACCGCATAGGCCCAGTGCATCCCAAGCACAATCCCGGCGGTCAAAAACAGCCAGCTCACCAGCGCCCAGCGGCGAGTGACGGGAATCCACTCCTTCGCCGGGGAGCGCAGTATTAATGCCGCGAGAGCGAAGGCAAACGGCAGGCTGAATCCGACATAACCGAGATAGAGCAATGGCGGGTGAATGACCATCTCCGGATACTGGAGCAAGGGATTCATGCCAAACCCGTCGGCGGGCATCGGGCCGGCCACGCCGGCAAAAGGCAAGGCGACGAAGTTCAACAGGAGAAGGAAGAATACCTCGATCCCGGCAAGAATCGTGGATGCCAAAGCGATCAGCCGGGCATCGGCGTTATGCCGGGCGCGGACGATAAAGCTAAGTCCGGTCAGCAACCAGGCCCACAGCAGCAAGGAGCCTTCCTGACCGGACCAGAGCGCGGCGAACTTATATATTCCGGGGAGGGCGCGGTTGGATTCCTGGAGCACATAGGCGAGTGAGAAGTCATTGGCAAAGATCGCCCACCACAGGGCAAAGACCGCTACTGACACGCCTGCGAAGACCACCATGCCGGCAACCCGCGCCGTGTTGGCCAGCTTTTCCGGAGCGACGCGACCTTGTACTCCGCCTGCAAGCTGATATTGGGCAATGGCGCCCATAACGAGGCTATAAACAGCGAACGCCAGCGACAGCAAAAGCGCAAAGCTACCCAAAACCGGGAGATAATTCACAGTGTCCTTTCAGGCAACGAGCCGGCGGCGAAGATCACACGCTCGAAACCGTTCATATTCCATTGCTCAAGCGTTTTGTGCAATCCATCAGGCGTACGATTCCAGGCCAAAGGCACGATGGCTCAAGCAGCCGGCGGCGACTCAAAGATTCTCGATATTTCCTGCCGGCATATCATTCCATGGGCCCGCTAGGGGCATGGGGCCGGTTCCCTTTCAGGAAGAAGGAGAGCACGAAGAAGATAGCTGCGCCGACGGCAAACACCTGATAGGCGTCGACATAGGCCAAAGAATAGCTTTGGGTGACCACGCCCTGATAGAAGCGGGCGTAAGCCTGATTCAGCGCATCCGAAGCACTAAGCCCGGAATGAAAGAGCGCCTGCGCCATTCCATGCAGTTTTTCCGATGCGAAGACATTGCCTTGCGCCAGATCGGGGACAAGCCTCTGCTGATGGAACTGGGCGCGGCGGGCGAGAATCGTGGTCACAATCGATGTGCCGAAGCTCATGCCGATATTGCGCATGAAATTGATCAAGGCGGAGATGGAGTTGTTCTTTTCCCTGGGCAAACCAACGTAGACGACCGTGGTAAGAGGAACAAACAGGAACGGCAAGCCAATCATCTGCAGCACCCGGATCCACGATCCGACGTGGAAGCTGATGAGCGTATCCATGTGCCGTGCTGAAAACCACATGCCAATGGCCATGGCCGCCCATCCAATATGCACAAGGCGGCGCGCCTGCACTTTACCCAGCAACCGCCCCACCATGGGCAATTCCAGCAGAACGAACAAGCCGCCGAAGGACATCACCAACCCGGCGCTTTCCGCCGTATATCCCATCAGCGTTTGCAGGTAGAGAGGCATCATCACCAGTGTTCCGAACATCATGACTCCGAAGCCGAACATCATGAGGTTGCTGGTGAGGAAGTTGAAATGCCTGAACAGTTGAACGTCGATGACCGGATGGTCGTGGAACCACTCCCAGAAGAAGAGGAACAACAGGGTCACCACAGCGATCGCCATGAGCGTCACAATGAAGTGAGAGCCGAACCAGTCGTCCTCCTGGCCTTTGTCGAGCACGACCTGCAGCGCGGCAATTCCGATTGCCAGCAGACCGATACCGATATAGTCGATCCGGACTCTCTTGCGGGCGAGGTTGCGCAGGTAGGGGGGGTCTTCCACCAGCCGTTGAGCCATGAAGAGCGCCAGGAGGCCGACAGGGATATTGATAAGAAAGATCCAGCGCCAGGAGTAGTTGTCCGTTATCCAGCCGCCCAAGGTGGGGCCGATGATGGGCGCCAGCACCGTGGTGATGCCGTACATGGCAAAGGCCTGGCCGCGCTTGCTCTCCGGGAAAGAGTCCGCAAGGATGGCCTGCGCGACGGGTTGCAAGCCGCCGCCACCCACGCCCTGCAGGATGCGGAAGAAAATGATAGCCGCAAGGTTCGGGGCGAGGCCACACAGGATCGAACTCAGCGTAAAAAGCAGCAGGGACAGCAGGAAATACTTTTTCCGGCCAATGGTGTTCGAGATCCATCCGCTGAGCGGGAGGATGATGGCGTTGGCCACCAGATAAGAGGTGAGAATCCATGTCGCCTGATCGTTGCTCGAAGACAAGCTGCCGGCCATGTGCGGCAAGGCGACATTGGCGATGCTTGCGTCTAGCATCTCCATGAACGCCGAAAGCGCGACGACGGAGGCGATGAGCCATGGATTATGCGCCGGCGCCCACGCCGCGGGAGGAGCACCCACGGGCGCCGTTCCCGGCATGGGAAGCGCGTTTTCGGTCGAAGCGGCCAATTGCGTCTCCTCTTTCGCTGGCCCGTTCAGCGGACCGTTACCCGCGGTTCGACCGAGAGCCCGACCTGAAGAAGATGGCTGGGATCCTGGCCGGGATCGAAGACGATGCGCACCGGAACGCGCTGGACGACTTTGACATAGTTGCCCGTGGCGTTTTCCGGCGGCAGCAGACTGTATTGCACTCCGGTGGCTCCAGCGAATCCCTGGATTTTGCCGCGATAGTCGCGGCCGTAGGCGTCAACGTGAATTTTTACCGGCTGTCCTACCTTCATATTTCTGAGTTCGGTTTCCTTGAAATTCGCCGTCACCCAGATGTCGCGCGTGGGCACGATGACCAGCAGCGTTTGTGTGGGCGAGACGTTCTGGCCCACCACGGCCGTGCGTTTGCCGACGATTCCGTCTGTCGGCGCGACGATCGTGGTGTATTGCAGATCCAGTTCGGCGCGATGCAACTGGGCCTCGGCTTCGGCGACAGCGGCGGCGGCAGCCTGGGCCCGCGCGCGTGTTACCTGGAGCTGGTCGGGACGCGTCTGCGCGCTCGACAAGCCTGCCTGGGCTTCCTGCATCCGGTTGCGCGCCTGCGCCACCTGCTGGTCCGCTGCGGCCACTCCGGCCTGAGCCTCGGAGACGGCTGCCGCGCTTGCCTTCGACACGGCGACTGCCTGGTCGTATTGCTGGCGGGAGATCTCGTGCTTTCCGATCAACTGGCGATAACGCTCCAGGTCGTCCTGCACCTTGACGTTATTGGCTTCCACCTGCGTGAGCCGCGCTTCGGCTTCCTGGAAATGCTTCTCCGCGGCCAGAATTCCTGCTTGCGAGCTCTGCAGGTCCGCCTCCGCGGAATGGACCTGGCTGAGGGTACTGACCGAAGCGATGGGAACCCCGCGCAGAGCGGCCGCTGCTTCGGCCTGGGCTTGAACGAGGCGCGACCTGGCCAGTTCCACGGCAACCTGGTAGTCAGTCCGGTCAAGCTGCACCAGTACTGTTCCTTTTTGTACATACTGGGTGTCGTCCACGGTCACTTTGGTGACGTAGCCCGGGACGCGCGCGCTGATGGGATGGAGGTAGCCCTGAATCTCCGCGTCGTCGGTGCTCACGAATTGGGAGTAGTAGCGCCAGACAAGGAACGTCCCCAGGATCAGGACCGCAAGGACCACCAGCAAAATGCGTTTCTTCTTTCCGCTGAGCCTGCCGCGCGGAGGTGTGGCCGAGGGCGCGCCATCGGCGGCGGTATTCTGCTTTTCTGCCAAAACATCGTTCTGTGTCGATTCTTCTGTCTTCATGGCTGACTCTCTCCGAGATAAGCGAGACCTTCGCGCTCCGCGACGCCCATGGCACGCGTCAGGTTCAGTTTGGATAGGTTGTACCGGTAAAGGCTGGCAATGTAGGTGTCATCAGCCTGGGCTACAGCCTGTTGCGCCTGAATGACCTCGATGTTGTCGGTGACGCCGGAGGCGAAGCGGTCGCGGGCTTGCTCCTGCGTCTGGGCAGCCAGCGTGACATTGGTCTGGGCCACATCCACCTGGCTGGCGTTCGTATTCAGATTGAGCAAGGCGGTGCGGACATCGTAGGCGACCTTCTCCTTCAAATCGCTAACCCGTTCCTGTGCCTGACGAAGATGCGCGTTTGCAGCTTCCAGGTCGCCATGCACCCTCCCCCCTTGAAAGAGGGGGACTTGCGCCGTGCCGGCGACCAGATACGTCTGATGGGCATCGGATGGGGCTGAGCCGATATCTCCCCAGTTCGCATGGAAGCCAATCGACGGATACCGCTCGGCCCGCGCCGCCTCCAACTGTTTGCGGGCCGCGGCTACGTGAGCAATCGCTGCCTGCAAGTCGCCGCGAGAGCGGTAAGCCTGCGCCAGAGCCTGCTGGAATGCCTGGCCGGCCAGCGGCCGGTAGGGAAGTTGCGTGGACAGTTCGAAGGCCTGGCCGTCGGGCAAACCGATGGCGCGGGCCAGATTCAGCTTTTCGATGGCGTAGTCGTTTTCGGCGGCAAGCAGGTTCTCCTGCCGCGATTTCAGCTCGACCAGGGCGCGCAGCGTATCGATCTGCGGACTCAGTCCCGCTTTTTCACGATCGAGAGCGAGTTGATAGAGCGCCTGTGCCGTATCGCGTTCGGCTGTTGCCGACGCAACGCGCGCTTTGCCGGCCACTGCCATCAGGTACGCATTCCCCACCGCCAGCACAACCGTGTCGCGCGCATCCTGATACGTGCGGGCCGCCGCCGTCGCCTGGTGCGAAGCGGAACGCTCAGCCTGCAGCGCGCTCCAGTCGAAGAGAGCTCCCGACGCGTTGAGCCGCGCGTCGAAGACATCGAACGGATGAGGGAAGGGCGAAATCGCCGGGGGGAGCGTGTTGGGCCCGACCATCGTCTCGAGATCGATCTGCTGCTGCGAGCCGCTGACCGATCCGTTGACTTGAGGCAGCAGCCGGCTCAGCGCTTGCCACCGGTAGCCGTGCGCGGCGCGGGTGTCCTCTGCGCCGAGAAGCAGTCCGAGATTGGAGCGAAGCCCCCGATCCATGGCGTCCTTGAGCGTGAGGCTCAGGGTTCCGGGCCTCGCCCGGGCGCTGGGAACGCTGCCGAGAAACGGACTCTGCGTGGAGACGGCGCTGGAAACCTCCTGCGCCGGCATCGTAAGACTAAGACCGAAAATCGGAATCGCAAGGAGTCGAGCCGTGCGGTTCGCTCTTGTCGCCATTTCTCGAAGATCGGCTATCAGCATACGGCCCTCCCCAACTTGCGTATCTCCCGCGTTGCGGTATCGCGAAATGAAGACGTCAGCCGGTCAACTGAGATGAGGTCTCCTGCTTCGCTGTTCATCTCTTCTCCTGAACCATGGCGGCAAAGACCGGCTCCGCGTCGCCAATAATCTTTGTCGCGAGCGCGAAGCGAACGATGCGCACCGTCTCCAGCACCTTCTCCGGCGCGATTCCCTGCATTTTGGCTTTGTTGGCCATGGCCTCAATGCAGGCCTTGCTGCTGGCGGCAAGCGCCGATGCGAGATAAATCAGCGTACGCGTCTCTTCGTCGAGCGCTCCTTCGCCGGGCATGGCATAGCTTCGCGACCGCAGATGCTCGTAAAGCAATCCCTCATCGACAGCGGTCGCTTTCTCGATGGCCGTAGGAATCGATCCCATCATTTTGCGCATCATGCCGAATACCTGGTCAATGGTTGGTTTCTGGTCCGTTGCCATGTGTCTGTTCCCTTCCTCTCTCTTTGCCTGCGCACTAATCTGTCGCGGAATTAAAGTGCGTATTTCCGTCTTGTGTTACACACAATCCCGGAGTCCCGCGTTTGTCTTCTGCGAACGCAACCATAGTCGTCGTGCAATCGAGGACCAGGATGACAGCGAGTGTATGTAACGTCCTACGATCCATTTACTTCTTCCCCTAATCCGCCTGAGCTTTTGCCAGAGGGAATCTTTCGGCAGTCAGCGCAACGGGACACAGAGACAGAAATCCCGATGCGCCACAAGGAGGCGCGAGACAACCGTGCAGTACATCTTCTGGCGCGAACATGTCGCGCGCCGCTTCGATAGCCGCGGTTTCTATCTGAGCGCGGTTTGCATGAATGCCAAGCGCATGCAAGGTGACGAGAAACTCGCGATGACTCCGTCGCCGGCGATACTCAGGCTCGCGCGGCGGGTGAAGTAGAACCTTCTCCGCGAGTTCAAAATCAAAATCCACCAGCAGCGTGCCATGCACAAGCAGCGCCCTCCATCGCCGAGCCTGCGCGTTGCCCGAGATCTTCCGATTTCCAACGGTCACATCCGAGTAGCCCTGCGGTACACCTGTTACCCCAAGGCGGGCAAGAATCGCGCAGATCAGATTTGTACCCTGCCGGAAGGAGGCTCCCATGTTGAGATCGCCTGGCGCCGGCGTGATCAGCGAGTAGTTCAGCACTCCGCTGGTCTGGAGTACCGTGCCTCCTCCGCTGCATCGCTTAAGAACCGCAACGCCAAGCGCTCCGCAGGCGGATGCGTCGACAACATCTTCGGCCTGCTCGCTCGATCCCATCACGACCGCAGGTCCGTCGCCCCACCAGAAGCGGACGAGATGTCGCCCTGTTTCATGCGCCGACTTCGCTAACTCCACATCGAGGGCGAGGTTGCCGGCAACCTTCGGAGCCGAACAACAGAGGACGTCGATCACTTCTCTACGCTCGCGGCGCTTCGAAACTCCTGATACGCCTGATGCAATGCGCTTCGATACTCCGTCTCGTCTTCGGGGGCGATAGCGTAATAGATTCTGACCGCATCGAGTAGCGCTCGGTCTTCTCCGTCTTCGGTCGGGATGCCGCGCCCGACACATTGCTCAAAGATCAGGTTCAGTGCGGGAATCGCTACTTTCGCTCCCCGGATCGTGAGGGTACCTCCCGGAACTGGACTGGAACAGGCGCACTGCGCCTTGCTGGACTCTGCCGCCGTGTCGCTCGGAACCGATGTTGCCAGGACCGCATCCACTTCGGCGGCGATGCGCTCGGAAACGGTCCAGACTGCTTCGAGGTCTGTCTCCGACACCTCGCGGCAGGAAAGATGACACGTGGTAGTTGCGGTTCCCAGAATCTCCGGTACAACCAGAGCGCTGCTGACCGGGCCACTGTGTTTCTCGGTGCCCCACTTGGCGCATTGCTTCGAGCAGCCATCCACTGTAATGGTCGGATGGGTGCGGGCAAAGTTTCGCTCGCCTTCGTTGCCCGCCAAAAACAATGGCAGGCAAAGCGTGACGGTCGCATCCGGGCGCAGCAGTTCCAGTACTCTGCGGGTCGCCAGACGCGAGATTGTTCCTTCCGGAATCGCCTCACCGCTGCATGAAATGATGCCGACCTTAGCTGCGTTCGTGCTCATAATGCCGCGCTCTCCTGGTGCTGCAAGTTTGCCGCCGCGCATGTGATACTCTCGGCAATCGCCTGTGTGATCTTCCAGCCGTCCTCTGTAAGCGCCGTCGCAGTGCCCGGCTTGGCTCCGCGGAAGTTGCGAAACGCCTCGGCTACCTGAATTGCGCTTGCAACGCGACCGCCGGAAATCTCCACATTCTTCTGGGCGCAGGCCTTCGCTCAGCCGTCGATGGTGATGCAGCGATGGCTCTTGACTGCCTCTACCGCCTCCGGATCACCCTTGACCAGCAGCGCCAGGCAGAGCGTGGCTGTGTTCGCAGGGGCCAATTCATCTGTCACCATGTACGTGGCCTCGCGGCCGATCAACCCATGCACCTTGCCGATCCCGCTGCAGGGTATGACCAATACGTCTCCGTCTCTCAATTTGTGCGCCATCCTTGCGTTCCTCTCATGCTTCTTCTGCTTTATGCTTCACAGCCGCTGCATAGGCAGATCCGTCCAGCAATAGGTCAACATCTTGCTTCCAATCAGCCAGCCTCGCTTCCACAATCCATCCCTTCCCGTACGGGTCTTCGTTAATCAGGGTGGGATTGGAAAGGACTTCCGGATTCACGGCTACGACCGTGCCTGCGACCGGGGCCACGACTTCAAACACCGCCTTGGAAGATTCAAGCGTGCCCAACTCGCCGAACTGCTCAACCGCCAGATCCATTGCCGGCGCGTCGACAAAATTGATATCGGTCAGGCTCTGCTGCATATAGTCGGAGATTCCCACGCGCGCCACATCCCCCAGCGGCCGTACCCAGACATCGTTTTCATTGAACCAGTAGTCCGTGGAGGGAATTCGGAATTCAAACTTGTCGTGCGTCACGACCAGGTATTCTCCGGGCGGAGGAAATTCCGTCGACGGCGCGGCAGGCTGCGTGGTCGAAGCCGGGGCAGTTAAACTTTGCACCAGACCGTCGACGATGGTTTGTGCCAGTGCCAGACCATTCGCTCCCAGGTTCAGCGTTGGCTCCAGCGTCAACCCGGAAGATTTCGACGCGTCCGCAACAAGAACCTTGCGATCAATCTTCAGATCCAAGCTTTCCGCGAACTTGCTGGCGCAGCGCGTCGAGCAGCCGTCAACCACGATCAGCGGATTTTCGGCCAACACCTTCTTGTAGCGGGCCAGCGAGCGATTCAACAGTACCGGGCAAATAATTTCGCTGTTCGCGGAGGAGGCCATGCGGATCGCAACCTCGCGCGCTACAGACCCCTCGGGTTTATCGAGTCCCGTGCAGGATAGAATCGCGCTGTTCATTGCACACTCTCCTGCTCGCGTATCTGCCTGATCTGTGCGATGGTGGCCTGCTTGTCAGGAAATGAAAGCGCGTCCGGCCCGCAGGTCTTCGAGCAGGCGCGGCAAAAGACCACGCAGTTGTTCGGGTTGGCTACGACCAGCCTGCGGTCGCCCTCACGCTGCTCGAAAACGCGATGTGGGCAGAAGGTGGCGCATTCCATGCAGAAGTTGCACTTCTCGTAATCGATGGTTGGATGCCACGAGATCTTGTCCCTGGGAACGCTCATGAATGTCGTTTCAGACATTGCTCTTCACCTCCATCTCGCGCAGCTTTGCCGAGACTTTCTCGATGGCCTCATCGGTGGTCAGATCGCGAATGTCAATCGGCACCATGTCCCGCTTTACGTCCATTCCCTTTGCGGCGAAGGCGTCGCGGAACATTTTGTTCTGCATGTTGGGAGCGCAGGCGGCGATCACGACTGGACGCTTGGCTTCAAGAAACTCCCCAAGGAAGCGGTCGCCATCGACTTCGCACAACTGAGGATGAATCGCGCCATACTCCACGGGGAGTTCTACGCGGGCACGGTTGATGAAGTCCCAGATGTCCATCTTCTCGAAGCCCGGACACTTGCCCGTGCAGACACACATGAGCAGGCCTGGTCGTTGATCACTCATTGAGCTGCCTCCGTTTCAAGAAGCATGGTCTTGATCTCGCCGGGCGACGGGATGCGGCCGGCGGACCTGACTTTGCCGTCGATTGCCAATCCCGGGGTCATCAGAATCTGGAACTTCATGATGTCCTGAATGCCGGTGACCTTCTCGATCTCCGCATCCAACCCAAGCTCCTGAACCGCTTTCTCTGCGTTCGCCGCCAAGATCTTGCATCGGCTACAGCCGGTACCCAATATCTGGACTTTCATGATTTACCTCGATCTCTCTTTAAGTAGCTGCGTGGCGCAAGTGAAAAGATTGCACACGCAGGGCGTGAGCAGCCTGTAGTAGACAGTCGTTCCCTCGCGCCGGTCTTCGACGATGCCGTGCGCGCGCAAAAGCGCCAGATGTTTTGAAACCGTCGACAGGTCACCGCCAACGATCTCCTGGAGGTCCCCAACAGAGCACTCTCCGCGGCTCAGACGGTTCACAATCATCAGGCGCGACTCGTGTGCCAGAGCCTTGAGCATCCTGGCCTGTTTCGAAAATGCGTTGCGTTGCTCCATCGTCTCCCTGGTCCGTGTGTACTTGTCTATCTTGCCATGTTCCCAACCTGCCATCTGTGATCATTGTCACACGTCTCGTTTGTAGCGTGATGGCACGTGGACAGCGGCGTCCCGGAAGCCAGGTGCCGCTTCCATCATGGCTTGAAATGCAGCCAAGATTGAGGCACGTCCGCCCAGACGTTGTTTCTCAATGAGAATGACGCGCGCACCACGTCGAGCCGCCGTCAAGGCAGCGACATAGCCAGCGGGCCCTCCATCAAGAACCACGACATCGGCAACTTCCATTTCGACTGGCATTCGGCGCCATCCGGTCCCCAGTTTCCCATTTGGCATTCCATCGTTGGCGGCGTGGCCATTCTGACATGTCTATTGCCGGACCCGCCGCGAGCGATGTTACACAATTACTTCATTTATCCTCGCGGGGCTCAGTCGTCTTTTGCTGCCAGCGGCGGACTCGAATCTCGAACAGGTGATAAACGACAGTGAAGAAGAAGGCTGCAGACCATCCGAGAAGCAGCACGCCCGTGATCGACTCCATCACCCCCATGAGCCGCCAGGGCTTCGATAGGATGACGTCTCCATAGCCAACTGTCGAATACGAGGAAGCCGAAAAGTAGAAGCTGGATTCAAAAGTGGGCAGGCAGTGCCACGCGTAAAAGCCGGCCCAGAGCCCAACCTCGGCCAGATGTAACCCGAGAATGACGCCGAATAGCGTCAGAAACACCGGCAGATTGCGCCGGGGGCGGAAGTCCGATTCGATCTTCGGCCATTGACGCGTCTGCCAATACAGCAAACCCAGCAGGCCGAGCGCATGGATTAAGGCGCTCAGGAAAGCCAAAACAATCGCGGCGATCATCGATCGTAACATCGTGCTGCTTCGCTTCCGTCGCTGCCCCTCTGTCTTCTGGTCCCATCATGCTCGCATGATGGGTCATATGGTCATGTTTCTACGCTGTCGGTCTGTGATCGCTGTCACGTCCTCAGTCTCTTTTCGTGATTGCGTGTGCATGGCAGCGTACCCGGCGGGGGCACATGATGCTTGCTGATAGCTCGTCAGAGGGCGGCTGAGATCGAGAACGCGCTCCCAATCGATTTCATCTCGATCTCTCTTTCAACACCTGTGTTGCACAAGTAAAGAAGTTCGAAACGCATGGAGTGAGCAGCCGGTAGTACACGGTGGTTCTTTCGCGCCGGTCCTCCACAATGCCGTGCGCACGAAGCAGCGCAAGATGCTTTGAAATAGTTGACAGGTCCCCGCCGATAATATCCCTGAGATCTCCCACTGAACATTCGCCGCGGCTCAGCCGGTCGACGATCATCAGCCGCGACTCGTGCGCCAGAACCCTGAGAACTTTGGCCTGCTTTGTGAACATGCTGCGGTTTGCCATAGTCCTAGTATTTTCTATTTGGCCTATCTGTCAAGTAGCAGGCCGCAACAAACTCTCTGGAACTGGCCTCATAGATGTCTGAGCAGCATGTGAGGCAGGCAAGGTGGACGAAGCCGACGAAGTTCTCGATGTGGCATTCCCATCGCGTGACGAGGCGGCGGAAACTATACAGCCACGCGAAGACCGCTCCACCTCCCAGTTCGCCTTATCGCTGGTTTTGAATCGCTGCGGGAGTGCGGACTATGGCGTAGTGGGGCCTTGCGGTGTGTGAGCGACTTGTCCGCGGCGGAGTTGTCGACGCTTCATCAGGAGGAAGAAGACAGGAACCAGGATCAGGACGTGAATTGCGGAGGTGATCATGCCGCCTACAATGGGCGCGGCGATCGGCTTCATCACGTCGGAGCCGATGCCTGTCTCCCAAAGGATCGGCGCAAGGCTCAGGATGACGGCGGTCACGGTCATCAGCTTGGGACGAAGGCGCTGCACGGCACCTTCGATGGTGGCGGCTTCAATACCGGATTCGTCGAGCGGAGCGCCGAGGGCGAGGCGGTTCTGGAGCGCTTCATGCAGGTAGACGACCATCACGACGCCGGTTTCGACAGCGATGCCGAAGAGGGCGATGTACCCGACCCAGACAGCGACGCTGAAGTTGTAACCGAGGATCCACTGCAGCAGCAGGCCGCCGGACATGGCATAAAGCGTGGGGAAGATGAGGATCGCGGCTTCGGTGGCGGACCTGAACACGAGGTAGAGCAACACGAAGATGACGAAGAAGACGACGGGCAGGATGATTTCCAGGCGCCGGCGGGCACGCAGCTGGAATTCGTACTCGCCAGCCCAGTGCCAGGTGTAGCCGGCGGGCAGCGCCAGTTTCGCGTGGAGCAGATGCGTCGCGCGATCGACGAAGCCGCCGTAGTCGCCGGTTTTCAGGGTGAGATAGACGTAGCCGGTGAGGGCGCCTTCTTCGTCGCGGATCATGGCGGGGCCGCGCGAGAAGAAGACGCGCGCCACTTCTCCGATGGGAATCTGATCACCGGAAGGCGTGGGAATGAGCGCCCGCTCGATGGCGGCTGGATCGTCGCGAAAGTCGCGCTGGTAACGGACAGCGATGGGGAAACGCTCGCGGCCCTGGATGTTCTGGGCGATGTCCGCTCCTCCCACTTCCGAGGTAATGACAAGTTGCACGTCTGCGACGGTGAGCCCATAGCGCGCGGCGACCGGGCGGTTCACACTCACGTTGAGATAGAAGCCCTGGGAGACGCGCTCGGCAAAGACCGAGGTGGTTTCCGGCATCGCGGAGAGGATGGTCTGCATTTGTGCCCCAATGTCCTGGATGCGGGCGAGATCGGGGCCCTGAATTTTGATTCCGATGGGCGTCCTGATGCCGGTGAGTTCCATGTCGAGCCGGTTCTCGACGGGCATGGTCCAGGTGTTGACGAGGCCGGGAAACTGCAGCTTCTGATCCATAGCGGAGATGAGCTTGTCGTAGGTCATGCCGGGACTCCACTCGGAGCGAGGCCGCAGCATGATCGTCGTGTCGAACATGTCGAGTGGCGCATTGTCGGTGGCCGAGTCGGACCGTCCCACGGTTCCGAAGACCGTCTCCACCTCAGGGAAGGAGCGGATAATGCGATCCTGCTCCTGCATGAGCGAGACCGCCTGGGTGATGGAGATGCCGGGCAGCGCGCTGGGCATGTAGAGGGCGGACCCTTCATAGAGGGCGGGCATGAATTGGCTTCCGATACGGAAATACAGGGGAATGGTGGCGGCCAGGAAGGCGAGATTCAGCGCGATCACCAGCTTCCAGTGGCGCAGGCACCAGCGCAGAACGGGGAGATAGAGCGCCTGGGTAAAGCGCGCGGCTGGGTTGCGGGACTCGGGCCTCAGCTTGCCGCGCAGGCAGAAGGGCATCAGGGCGGGCACCAAGGTGATGGAGAGCAGCGAGGAGAAGACCAGGACGAGGGTCTTGGTCCACGCCAGCGGCCGGAACATGCGGCCTTCCTGGGCTTCCAGCAAAAAGACGGGCAGGAAAGAAACGACGATGATGATGAGCGAGTAGAAGAGGGCCGGGCCGACCTGCTGCGCCGCGCGCGCCAGAATGCGGCGGCGCTCGTCTCTGCCCGGCTCCCCCTTGATGTTGCGCTCGGCGAGATGGCGATAGCCGTTTTCCACCATGACGATGGCGGCATCGACGAGGACACCGATGGCCAGCGCCAGCCCTCCCAGCGACATGATGTTGGAGCTGACGTGGAGGTAATACATGGGGACGAACGCGGCCAGGACCGCGATGGGCAGGGTAAGAATCGGCACGAGGGCCGATCGAAAATGGAAGAGAAAAACAATGCAGACGAAGCTGACGATGATGGCTTCGAGGATGAGATCGCGCTTGAGCGTGTGAATGGACTGGCTGATGAGCCAGGAACGGTCGTAGGCGGTGACGATCTCGACGCCGGGCGGGAGCGCGGGCGCGATCTCGCGGAGTTTGGCTTTCACGCCGTCGATCACGGTGAGGGCGTTGCTGCCGTAGCGCATCACCACGATGCCGCCGACGGTTTCGCCGTCGCCCTGCCAGTCGGCCGCGCCGCGGCGCACGTCGGGACCAAAGGTGACGGTTCCCAAATTGCGCACCAGCACCGGCGTGCCGTTTTCGGTGGCGACAGGGACGTTCTCAAGATCGGAGAGCGAGTGGAGATAGCCGAGACCGCGGACCATGTACTCGGCGCCGTTCATGTCGAGGACGTCGCCGCCCACCTCGTTGGTGCTCTGGCGGATGCGGTCGATGACCGTGGCTGCGGAGATGCCGAAGGAAAAGAGCTTTTGCGGATCGAGATTCACCTGGTACTGGCGCACGAATCCGCCGATGCTGGCCACCTCAGCCACGCCGGGCACGGTTTCCAGCTGATAGCGCAGATACCAATCCTGAAGCGCGCGCAGGTCGGCGAGGGAATGCGTATGGCCGCGGTCGAGGATGGCGTACTCGTAGACCCAGCCCGCACCGGTGGCGTCGGGGCCGATAGCAGGATGAATATTGGCGGGCAATTGCCCCGCTATCTGTTGCAGATATTCGGTCACGCGGGAGCGCGCCCAGTAGAGATCCGTGCCGTCCTCGAAGACGACAAAGACGTAGGAGTCGCCGAACATGGTCTGAGCGCGCACGCCTTTCACATGCGGAGCCGAGAGCAGCGCGGATACGATGGGATAGGTCACCTGGTCTTCAATCACGTTGGGCGGCTCACCCGGCCAGGGCGTGTGAACGATGACCTGCACGTCGCTGATATCGGGCAGGGCGTCCAGCGGCACGTGCCGCATGGACCACACACCGGCGACCGCGAGCAGAAAGGCTCCGGCAAAGACGATGAACGGGTTGCGGCTGCACCATTCAATAATTCGAGAGATCATCACATGCCTCCGGCGGCAACGATGCTGAGCTGTTTTGCGGCCAGGGTCTGACCGTTGCGCTCAACCGCAATGGCCACCTGCCAGGCGCCGCCGGAGCCCAGATGCACCGGTCCGGAGTAGACGCCGTGGCCCTGATCGGTCAGCGTGGAGATGGCGCGCATCGCGCCCATGCCCATGGCCGGCATTGCAGGCATAAGGAATGTCACCGTCACGCGCACTCCGGTGACCGGCTTTCCGTCGGCGCCTGTAAGCTGCACGCGGACTGTGTTGGCGCCCTTACGAGGCGATGAAGGTTCGGTGCTGAAGGCGATCCGCATCGACGGCGCCGCGGGCGCGGCCGACCCGGATGCGGGCGATTGCGGCAGTGGGGAGAAGGAGCGGATCGCGGATTGCAGCTGGGCCTCGGAGTCCACCAGAAAATTTGCGGAGCTGACGATGCGATCGCCGGCCCGCAGCCCGCTGAGCACGATCACGGAGTCGTCGATACGTGGCCCGGTCCGAATCACGCGGGGTTCCAGGTTCCCTCCCCCGCGATCGATGAAAGCGATCTCGCGCTCGCCGCCCTGAAGAACACTTGAGGCGGGAATGACCAGCTGCCGGCCGAGAGGTATATGGATATTCACGCTGACGTACATCCCCGGCTTGAGCACCAGGCCGGGATTGCGAAATACCAGCCGCACACGCACGGTGCGCGTGACGGGATCGACATCCGGCAGGATCTGGTCGATGCGGCCATAGAACGTGCGGCCCGGATACGCATCCACAGTGACCTGCCCCGGATCACCCGGCCTGAGCCGGCCGACGTCGGTCTGGAAGACGTTGGCATACACCCACACCGTGGAGAGGTCGGCGATGGTGTAGAGCTTCGTGTCCGGCTGGACGTAGGCGTTCGGCAGAGCGTTGCGCTCCGTAATGTACCCGGTGGCCGGCGACATGACGGCAATGTCGCGCTGTAGTTTGCCACTCCGCACCAGCGCGGCAATTTCGGCGGGCGAGACATCGAACTGGCGCAGGCGCTCTTCGGCCGCCTGGACGAGCCATCCGCTTTCCTGGGCCGCGTCGTCCGCCATGCCCGGGGCGAAGGCTTTCTGGTTCTGCTTCGCCAGCAGGTATTCCTGCTCGGTGCTTACAAGGTCGGGGCTGTAGATGGTAAAGAGCCTCTGGCCCTTACGCACATATTGCCAGGTGGCATTGGCAAAGACGTTCTGAATCCACCCGGGAAAGCGCGTCTGCACGTACGCAAGCCGCTCTTCGTCGACATCGACATTGCCCGGGACCTGCAGCTGATCGTTCACGTTTTTAAGCTGAGCGACCGCCGTGGTTACACCAATCTGCTGCAGGCGCTGCGGCGAAATTTGGACGGGCGCCAGCGTGGGGTCGGCATCGCTCCGCGGCGAAGACGCGGGTGCCGCCGGCTGTGCGGGGGCGGCCGGCCCCTCGGCCACCACAGGGTCCGACAGATCCCGCGCCGGTGCCGAGCGGCCATGATGCATCAGCTCCCAGCCAAGGCCACCGGCCAGCAGGACACAAAGAACAAGCGCTGGCAGAAATGCGTTGCGATAGTTGCGGTCGTTCATTGCTTCTCCTCATGCGCCGGTAGCGCAACGGTGGTTTCGGTCGGATCAATGGGAGCGCCGACGGCCAGTTCGAGGTCGGCCATGCGCGTGTTGAAGTCGGCGAGTGCCTGCAGCCAGTCAAGATCGATATCGATGACCTGCATCTGGGTATCGAGCAGGTTCAGCAGGTCCGTCTGGTTGTTCTCGTAGGCGATGACCGCGGCGTGCAGGGTCGCCTCGGCCTGGGGCCGCAGTTTGTTCTGGTACAGCAGCGCGAACTTCTGCTCCGCCCGCGCCTCGGCCAGCGATTCTTCGATCTGGCCGAAGGCTTCCGTCTGTAACGCGGCCAGCTCGGCATCCTGCTCGGTCACTGCGGCCGCGGCTGTCGCGATCTCCGAATGATGTTTGCGGTGGTTGAGCCAGGGCAGCGACATCGAGCCTTCCACCATGTACGTGTTGCGCATGTTCGAAGTCGGGGGCATCAGCATGTAGCCTCCCGATACCGTGAAGTCGGGCACGTAGGCGCGGTTGGTAAGGCTCTGCTGCTGGCGGCTCTTCCCGGCCGCGGCCTCGGCTTCCATCAGGTCGGGGCGCCCGCGCAGCGCTTGCTGCTCCAGGCTTGTGCCGGAGGGCAGTTCGATCGTCACCGCGTAATCGCCCTGGACGTGGAGGGGCGCCGCAGGGTCGCGGCCGATGAGCGTATTGAGCCGCGCGCGGGCGACATCGGCGTCGCGGTCGAAGCGGATCATGTGCTCGGCCAGCCGGGTCAGATCCAGCTGCGCCTTGAGCAGATCCTGCTGCGGAACCTGGCCCACGGTGTAGCGAATCCGCGCCGCCGCAATCGCCTGCTGCGCAATGGCGACATGCTCATCGTGAACGCGCAACTCATCCTGCGCCTCAAGCAGGCTGTAGAATGCCTTGCGGACCGCGACGCGGACGCGCAATCGAGTCTCGGCGAGTTCGTCCTTCGCCTCGGTGACGTCGGAGTTCGCCAGGCCGGTGCGCAGCGAGCGCTTGCCAGGCCCCGGGAGCTCCTGCGTCACCATGAACATGTTCTGCGCCTGGTTGTAATCCCAGGGCTGGCTGAGGGGGACTCCCCACCCCCGGTACATCGCCTGGGGATCGTCGAGTGCGCCGGCCGCGGAGATCTTTGCGTCGGCGATTGCGACGCGGCGTACGGCAACGGCAATCTGAGGATTGCGCAGAAGCGCCATCCTCTCGATCTGATCGAGCGTGAGCGCGGGACCGCCGGGCGGGGCGGAAGGCCGATCGGCAATGAGAGCGTCGAGATTCGCGAAGACGCCGGAATGGGAACGCGATTGCGCAGGAGCCCGGCCCGGAAGCAGACAGAGCAAGGCCCAACACAGAACAGCGGCAGGAGCTTTCATGATTTCCTCGTGGCAGTGGTGGATCGAGGCGCAGAAGTGCGTCCCCAGGCGAAGAACCGGCCTGTGCAGGCGAGGGGGAAACTAGATGCGAAGGAGGGACGGCAGGCGCGGGGGCTGTGAGGGCGGCGAAGCCGAAGCCGTCAGAGATCCGACGAAGGTGAAAACGCTCGGCAGGGGCAGCGCGGTTGTGGAGGAGAGCACGACACCGGATATCGCGAAATCGGTTGCAGAAGTTTGCGCAGGCGGAACAGCCTGTTCAGGGGCATGGCCGGCGCAGCAAGGATGAGCAACACTATGGGCCGATCCCTTGCACTGCATCATCATTCCGCGGCAGCAGGCGGGGGTCGAGCCTTTGGCGGCGCAGACGGTCAGGGGCAGCATCATCCAGAGGAGAGCTGCCACTACCAGGCCGAAGGCGCCTTTCCTGCCCACATCCATAGCTTAAACCCGTGCCTGCTTCAGGATTCGCCTGCACATCCCGATCAGGCAGTGACAGAGATCACATCGGCCGGAAAAGCGGGGCAGGCGGCGCCCTATCCTCCACGTTTTGGCGGCAACAGCAGAGAGGATTCGGGAACCGAGGATGAGAGCCGCACGGCATCCGAGGGTTGTAACCGTCGGCGGACTCTCCGAGAATGGAGATGGGGGTTTGCTGGATGCCGATACAGATTGGCGCAAAACCCGATGCCGGATTCGACGATCCGCTCGGCATGCTGCGGGATTGCCATCGCCGCATCGAGAACTTCCTCCGTGTGCTCGGCGAGGTTGCCGGGAGTCGGCGAGCAGGCGCGTTGAACGCGGAAGAGCAAACCGCCGTCGAATCGGCGCTCGCGTACTTCCGCACCGGGGGACAGCGGCATACGCAGGATGAGGAGGAATCCCTCTTCCCTCGGCTGCAGGGCCTCATGGAACCCGCTGCGCTGCAGGCGCTGGGCGACCTGGAACAGGAGCACTCCGAGGCGACTGCGCTCCACGCCGACGTGGACCTCCTGTTCCGCGGCTGGATCGAGTCTGGCTACTTAAGCGAAGCGGCTCGGCAGCGTCTGCTCTCCGCAATGGATCGCCTGCAAAATCTCTACGCGGGACACATTCAGGTGGAAGAGAGCATGGTCTTTCCACGCGCCGCAGCCGTCCTGAACGCGGAGAATATTGCCGCCATGGGATCCGAGTTCCGCACCAGAAGAAGCGCAGCTCGCTGAGGGGCGCCGCAAGGCTAACTACCGCGTCTCGTCGCCGCAATCCCGCAAGGCGTCGGCGGCGTGAGCGATGCGCATCAGCTTGCCGTGGTCCAGCCAGTTCACGTTGCAGCGCTCGCAGTCGGAGAGAATGACTCGGCCCGGACCAGCGTAATAATGCGTATCCATGGCCTGGTGGCAATGCGGGCAGCTCAGATGCCGATCGATCTCGGTCGGGTCGGGAGGCGCCTGCGGAATCTCCGCGCCTTCCTGCCCCGCGCGCACCACCTCGACGAGCGCGGCAAAGACTTCCATATCGATGAGCATGCCGCGGCAGCGGGTGCAGTAGCGAATCGAAGTTCCCTCCAGGGAGGCGTCCATCAGCGCGATTCTGCAGTTCGGGCACGTGTAGTCCGCCGAGGCGCCCAGCACCCTCACGCCGTCGTCGTTCTTTTCCGGAAAGAAGACGCTGTGGCAATAGTCGCAGGTCAGCGACTCGGCACCGCTCTCCAGGCGCATGGGGGCGCCGCATGCCGGACAGTTCATTGCGCCTTCCCGCACTCCGGGCAAAACTTCGCGGTTCGCGGAATCGGCTTGCCGCAGTCGATGCAGAATTTCTCGCCTGCGGCGGCCGCCGGCGCCGCGGCCGCGGCCGACATGCTGCCCATCATGGCTTGTCCGAAGGCCACGCCCGCTCCCATGCCCACGCCCGCTCCCGCTGCGCCGCCCGGATTCGCCGCCGCGACCGGCAGCGCCTGCGCCGTTTCGAACTGCGTGTAGCGGCCCAGATCGCCGGCCATGCCCACCCCGATCCGCTGATCCATCACCTTTGTGAGCTCGTCGGGCAGCGAAATGTTCTCTACCGTGAACTGGACCAGTTCGAGGCCCAGAGCTAAAAAGGCAGGCTTCATCGCACCGGCGATTTTCGCGCTCAGAGCCTGCTGATTCGCAGCCATGTCCAGGAAGCTGACGTCGGAGGTGGCAAAGATATCCGTCATACGCGCCACGATGGTGTCGCGCAGCTGGCCTTCCACGTCGGAGACATAACAGATCTCCCGCGTCCCGCTCACCTCGATGAAGAACGTCTTCGGATCGGCGATACGATACGAGTAGATTCCGTAGCCGCGCAGGCGCACGGCTCCGAATTCCTTATCGCGGATGGTAATCGGCGTCGCTGTGCCCCACTTCTGGTCCATCTGCTGGCGCGTGGAGAAGAAGTAGACATCGGACTTGAACGGCGACTGGAAGCCTTTGGCCCAGTTCATCAGGTCCGTCAGGATCGGCAGATTCTGCGTATTCAGGCTGTGGAGTCCCGGCCCGAAAACATCGGCAACCTTGCCCTCATTGAAAAAGAGCGCCATCTGTGACTCGCGTACCGTCAGCTTCCCGCCGTTCTCAATTTCCTGGTCGTTCATTGGATACCGCCAGGACAGCATCCCGTCCTCGGTCTCGGTCCACTGAATGACCGCGATCAGCTGCCTTCCGGCGAATTCTCTCAGGCCCATGTCTCCCCCTCGCTTTACGACCGCACTTTATCATGTGCGGAATCGAGCTGCGATAACACCAAAAGTGCTGGCACTGCGCACTTCCGGGTACTGCGATTGCGCGCGCGCGTTTCCACAATCCGTACCGGGATTTGCACAAAAATATTCTCCGCACGGCGAGGCGTTCCGTGCGAGGATTCTTTCAACGGAAGAGCAATCCTCCACGAGAAGAGAGTAGCCGGCAGCCTCAAAGGGAATCGGCGACGAGACTCAGGAAGCGTACGGGAAACCGGAAACTTTCGCAGGCAGCGGGAAGCTCGCGCAGCGTAAGTGGGTTGCGGGATCCAGGGAAACGCGGGTGCAAGCCCGTAGGTCCGTGGAAGCTGTAGTTTGCGGTGCTGCGATCCGGTAGCCGAATCCGGATCTTCGGAGAGTTCGGACAGAAGGGGGCGACTTCCCGCAAGGGAAGTCGCCCCCTTCGCTTTCCCCAAAGCTGTTTGACGAACGGCGTCAGGCGGCCTTGCGCCCTGCCGCCTGGGTGAAGGCTTTGGAGGCAGCTTCGGCGACCGCCTGATCTTCCTTGCCCATGCCGCCGCTGACGCCCACGGCGCCAACGACCTCGTCGCCGCGCTTGAGCGGAATACCGCCGGCAAAAACCATCACTTTGCCGCCATTCGAAACGTGGATGCCGAAAAACTGCTCGCCGCTCTGCGAGTTCTCTCCCAGAGCTTTGGTTTCAATGTCGAATGCCCGCGCGGTGAACGCCTTGTTGATCGCGATGTCGATACTGCCGATCCACGCGCCCTCCTGGCGCTCGAAGGCGACGAGGTTAGCTCCGGCATCCACCACCGCGATGTTCATACGTTTGCCCATCTCGTCCGCCTTTTGCTGCCCGGCGTGGATGATCTGCCGCGCTTCCTCGAGAGAAATGCCCAGCGCTTTCCCGGCCATGGTGTTTTCTCCTTGTCAGAGTTTTTCGTTCGGAAGGGATTCCGCTGGTGGGATGCTCGTTGGCTCAACGGCGTTCGCGCGGGCAGGTTACACGCACCGGCCGATGCGCGGGAGCAGCGCCAATTCGCGCCAGCGCAGGGGGCCGGGCGTCCCCAAAAGGCCGCAGTAGCATCAATACAAGGGACTTGACCGGGTTGGTTTCCGGTGGTGCCGCCGCAGCAGCGGCGCGCAAAATCCTGTTCTGTCAGCATTCGTCTTTGACCTGCGGGTTTCGACAGACGAGCACGAGAAGAGATGATGGAGTCATTTTTTCCCGCTTCGGTTTGTGCCTGTGCCAGCCTGCGGCGCGCCAACCGCGCGGTCAGCCACCTGTATGACCTGGTTCTTGCGCCGGTTCGGCTCAAGGCCACGCAGTACATCATTCTCCAGAGCATCAGCCATGCGGGCGAAATTGCGCACTGCGATCTCGCCCGGCTCTTCGCAGCCTCGGAGGAGAACTTCTCTCGCCGGCTGGCATCGGCTCGGGCGGCCGGCTGGGTGCGGATGAAGATGGGCAAGCGCTATCGCCGCGTCTACTGTCTCACGGAGGAGGGCCGCAGGATCCTGGATATCGCCGCTCCTTACTGGGAGCGCGCCCAGGAACGCATGCGCAGCGAGCTGGGCGAGCCAGAATGGAGCATGCTGGCCGAATTCGCCGAGCGGGTTACGCAATCTGCCATACGAGCGGAACTGGCGCCGCGCAGAAATGGGCGGCCGCACCAAGCCGTATAGCAGGCACGCCCCGGGCTCGCTGAGCATGCCAATTCGGGCCGAAGGACTCGCACTGCGGCTGCTCACGTTGCCATAGCAACCGCCATCGAGAAGCAATTCAGCAAACCAGCCCTGGGCTCAACCCCATCTCTACGACTTCGGTCAGGTACGAACAGGTTGCTGCTCGGGTCTTGCGACCGGCGGCGCCCGGGCCACAGGACTCCCGCTTAGAATCCCCACGCCACGGAGTGCGCATGAGTACCACGGCTGTTGCACAGCGGCTGCAGTCCATCTGGGAGACGCCCAAATCGGTTTGGGGATGGTTTGCCACCGTCGATCACAAAGAAATCGGAATTCGCTATCTGGTCACCGCATTTCTCTTCATGTGCGTTGCGGGTGTGGAGGCGCTGATCGTGCGGGTGCAACTAGCGCGTCCCGATCAGGCGCTGATGAGCCCGGAGATGTACGACCAGCTCTTCTCCATGCACGGCATTACCATGATTTTCTGGTATGCCTCGCCGATCCTCTCGGGCTTCTCCAATTACCTGATCCCGCTGATGATCGGGTCGCGAGACATGGCCTATCCGCGACTGAACGCCTTCACCTACTGGTCGTTTCTCTTCTCCGGGATCCTGGTGTACGTTGCGCCCTTCATGGGCCAGGCACCGCACGCGGGCTGGTTCTCCTATGTGCCCTACACGCTGTACAGCTACTCGCCCAGCCGCGGGATGGATTTTTATGCGATGGCGCTCATCCTGTTCACCATCTCGATTACGGCGGGCGGCATTAATTTCATCACGACCATCCTGAAAATGCGCGCTCCCGGCATGTCGATCAACAAAATGCCGCTGATGTGCTACAGCACGATGACGATGTCGTTCGTCGGCTTGTTCGGCATGCCCGCGCTGACCGCCGCCTGCATCTTCCTGGAACTGGACCGCCGCTGGGGAACCCACTTCTTCAGCCCCGCCGCCGGCGGTAATCCCATCCTGTGGCAACAGCTCTTCTGGTTTTTCGGACACCCGTGGGTCTACATCGTCTTTCTGCCGGCCACCGCAATCGTGTCCATGATCATTCCGGTGTTCTCGCGACGGCCGATCGTGGGCTACTCCTACGTGGCCGTCTCCACCATGCTGACGGGCGCGGTGGGCTTCAGCGTATGGATGCACCACATGTTCACCGACGGCATGTCGGACATGACGATGAGTTTCTTCTCCGCCGGGAGCATGATGATCTCGATTTTCACGATCGTGCAGATTATCTGCTGGGTCGTGACCATGTGGAAGGGCAGGGTGGTGATGACCACCGCTATGTACTACGCGCTGGGAACCATCGCGGCGCTGGTCGTGGGCGGACTCAACGGCGTAGTAACCGGAATCATTCCTCTCGACTGGCAGGCGCACAACACCTACTTCATCGTGGGCCACATCCATTACGTCCTCATCGGCTCCAACATGTTCCCCGTCTTCGCGGGCCTCTATTACTGGTATCCGAAAATGACCGGCCGCAAGCTCAGCGAGACCCTGGGCAAGTGGAGCTTCTGGATCATGTTCATCGGCTTCAACGTCGGGTTCTTTCCGATGCAGATCGTGGGCCTTCTCGGTATGCCGCGCCGTATCTATACCTATCCGGCCGGACTGGGCTGGAGCGCGAGCAACATGATTGAGACGGTGGGAGCTTTCGCTCTCGGCATCGGCATTCTGCTCAGCATCATCAATTTCGTCTACAGCCGGCGGTTTGGCCAGATCGCGGGGAAGAATCCCTGGAATGCCGACACCCTGGAATGGGATCTGGATTCTCCTCCGGAACCTTATTCCATGGTTCACCTGCCCACCGTCATCACCCGGCATCCGTTGTGGGATAACCACGATGAGAGCGCCGACCCGAACGACGAGCGCATCCTCGACAACGGCCGCCTTACGTATATCACCACGTGGCTGGATGCGAAAGTCGTGAGCATCGCCAAGATGCCGGAGGAAACCATAGCGCCGATGCTGCTGGCGCTGACGATGGCGCTTTGCCTGCTCGCTCTTTGCTTCCAGCTCGTCTACTGGGCCTGCGGAGGATTCGGCGCAACGCTGCTGGTCGCGTTTTACTGGCTCTGGCCGCGCGAGAAAGGAGAGGAAGCGCTGTGACGACGAACACCATCGCCCCCAATCGCGGCTCGAAGTTCATTCCCACGGCCCTGCCCCTCGACGACACACGCGGTATCTGGGCCATGTGGATGGTGGTGGCCACTGAAGCCGCCCTCTTCGTCTGTCTTTTCGGCGCCTACTTCTACCTGGAAAACAATAAAGACCGCTGGACGTATAACACGCCGCCCGCGGAGCACTGGGGATGGGGCATGCTGGGCGCGCTGATCGTCAGCGGATTCACGATCTGGCTAGGAGATCGCGCCGTCATCCGGCAGGCGTACCTCCGTGCCCGTGCTCTGCTGGCATGCACGCTGCTGCTGGGCCTGGGCTTTCTCATCATGGAGGGGTTCGACTACGCCTCGCACTGGGCCACCCTCACGCCGTACAGCAACTCCTATGGCTCCATCTTCTACACCATTGAGTCGTTCGACGCGCTGCACGTCATCGTGGGCGTTCTGATTCTCGGATATGTGCTGGCGATGCCCAGGTATGCGCCGGCGCGGCGCGCTCCCTATCGGCCCTACCGGGTGGCGGCCATCTACTGGTACTTCGTGGTGATCGTGTGGATTGCGATCTTTTTTCTGCTCTACGTGATGCCGAATCTAAGGATTTATGGCTTCTGAATCCACAATTCGTCCTGACTCTATCAGCGAGGCCCGGCTCTGGTTCGGTTTGGCCATGGGCTTCTTCGCGTGGCACCTTGCCGGAACTGCCGGCATGTTCATCACCTGGCGTGCCGGCCTGCACAACGAAGCATTCGGCAACGCGTGTCCAGCGCCCTGGGCGTACACCGCGGCCTTTGCATCCATCGGACTGCTCCTTTTCCTGACAATCGTGGCGGGCATCACGTCGCACCGCAGCTGGCACCGCCTCTCCACGGAAGGTCATATCTGGGAGGGCGAGGGGCGGGGCCGCAAGGACTTCATGGCGCTTATCGGAGTCTTCGTCAGCTTCACCCTGGGTGTGGGCGTCACGTGGGAGCTGATTGCCCACTTCATTCTTGACTACTGCCTGAGGATGCGATGAAGAGTTACTGGCTGCTCGGTGCGGGTCTGTTGCTGATGGCTGTCGGCGCGCTCGCCGGCTGTACGGGCGGCCACGCCACTCGTCCCTACAGTGTTGCCGTCGACGGCAGCCCTCAACACGGCCGTGAGCTGATCGTCCACTACGGCTGCGGGGCGTGTCATACCATTCCCGGCATCTACACCGCGCGCGGCCTTGTCGGGCCACCGCTTTTCTTCTGGAGCCGCCGAACCATGATCGCCGGCGAGCTGCCCAACAACCCCGAGAACCTCGTGCGCTGGATCGAGAATCCACCCGCTATTGAACCCGGCACGGCTATGCCCAACCTGGGAGTCACCCCGCCCCAGGCTCGGGACATCGCCGCTTATCTCTACACGCTGCAGTAACGGAGAGGAACGGAATGCGTATGTTCGGCAAGAGGTGGAGCTACTTTGGAAGGTGGGCTGCTGCGATGGTCGGCGGATGCGGGCTATTGCTGGCCGGAGCGCAGAACGACAACGCGAACTCCGGGAACAATGTTTCTCAGGCTGGCCCCGGCATGACCACCGACATCCCCGGCGCTCTGCCCGGGATCCACATGGTCTCGCCCGTTCCCGACGGCCAGTGGACGCAACCCGCAGGAGATTACGCGAACACGCGCTACAGCCCCCTTAACCAGATCACGAACCAGAATGTGCAAAACCTCCACGTGGTCGGCACGATGTCCGATGGCATCCCGCACGGGCAGGAGGGCCAGCCACTCGTCGTGAACAACACGCTGTACTGGGTTACGCCTTTCCCCAACAAGCTGCTGGCATACGACCTCACGAAACCCGGTTTTCCGCTGAAGTGGGCGTTCGATCCTCATCCCGACAACCGCTCCGAAGGAATCGCGTGCTGCGACGTGGTCAACCGCGGCGCCGCGTACGCCGGCGGCAAGATCCTCTACAACACGCTCGACGATCACACAGTCGCAGTCGATGCGACTACGGGGAAGCTCGACTGGGAGACAACGATCGGCAGTATTAAATACGGGGAAACCATCACCATGGCACCGCTCGTGGTGAAGGGCATTGTCTACACCGGGATCAGCGGTGGAGAGCTTGGGGTTCGCGGCCGTCTCACCGCCCTCGATCTCAATACGGGCAAGATCCTGTGGCGCGCCTGGAGCACCGGCTCCGACGCCGACGTCCGGATCGACGCCCAGACGAAGAACTTCTACGCGGCGGATCAGGGAAAGGATCTCGGCATCACGACCTGGAATCCCGGCCAGTGGAAGATGGGCGGCGGCACGATCTGGGGATGGATCTCCTACGATCCGGAATTGAATTTGATCTTCTACGGCACCGGCAATCCGGGCGTATGGAACCCGGATATGCGCCCCGGCGCGAACAAGTGGTCCTGCGCAATCTTTGCGCGCGATCCCAAAACCGGCTACGCGAAGTGGATTTACCAGATCGAGCCGCATGACGGATGGGATTACGACTCCATCATGGAAAACATCGCTGTGGATATGCCATGGCACGGAAAGCAGCGGAAGCTGCTGCTTCACCCAGGACGCACCGGCTTCATGTACGTTCTGGATCGCACCACGGGACAGGTGCTGTCGGACGATCCGTTTGTGCCGGTGAACTGGGCTACCGGCTACAACCTGAAAACCGGCCAGCCTGAAGTTGTGGCGGATAAGGTGCCCCACACGGGCCAATACGCCATGGATATCTGCCCCTCGTCCACCGGCGGCAAGGATTACATCCCTTCGTCCTTCGATCCTCAGACCGGCCTTCTCTACATACCAGCGCACAACACCTGCATGGACTACGAAGGGATGAGCGTGAATTACATCGCGGGCACGCCGTATCTGGGCGCCAGCGTGCGGATGTATCCCGGGCCGGGAGGTTATCAGGGTGAACTGGTGGCCTGGGACGTGGAACACCAGAAGGAAGTCTGGGGCATCAAGGACCCGCTCTTCCCCGTTTACAGCGGAGTGCTGTCCACCGGCGGTGGGGTGGTCTTCTACGGCACGATGGAAGGCTGGTTCCGCGCGGTCGATGCCAGGACCGGCAAGATTCTCTGGCAATTCAAGACCGGCTCCGGCATCATCGGCGATCCCATCACCTTCACGGCAAACGGCAAGCAGTACGTCGCCATTTTCTCAGGGATCGGAGGCTGGATGGGCGCAAGCGCCTTGCCTACCGTCACTCCGGACGATCCCTACGCCACCCTCGGCGCGAACGGCGCCATGCGCAACATCAAGGCCTATTCCGCGCCAGGAGATACGATGTATGTCTTCGCTCTCTAAACTGCTGGCGCTCGCGGTGCTGGCATCGGCAACGTCGGCATTCGCGGCCGCGGGAACGCTGCGCGTCTGCGCCGACCCCAACAACCTGCCCTGGTCCAACCGCCAGCAGCAGGGCTTTGAGAACCATCTTGCCGAGATGGTGGCCCGCGACTTCGGCATGACGGTGGACTGGATCTGGTTTCCGCAGCGCAGCGCGTTCTTCCGCCAAACGCTGGATGCGGGGATCTGCGACGTGGTGATGGGTGTGCCCGCCGGATTCCAGCACGCCAGCGTAACCCGTCCCTACTACGTCTCCAGCTATGCTTTTCTCTCGCGTCAGGACCGCCATCTGCGCATCACGGGCCTGGACGATCCGCAACTTCGCCATCTGCGCATCGGCGTGCATATTCTGGGCGACGAGGACGACAATCTGCCGCCAGTGAATGCGCTTATCCACCGCGGCATCGTGCACAACCTGGTCGGTTACAGCATTTTTGGCAATCTGGACGAAAAGAACCCGTCCGCGGACCTGATTCAGGCGGTCGTCGAAAAGAAGGTGGACGTGGCGGTGGTATGGGGCCCGCTGGCCGGCTACTTCGCGCGGCACTCGCCGGTGCCGCTGGTACTCACTCCCATCGTTTCCGATCCGCAAAATCCGTCGATGCCGATGTCGTTCGCGATCGGTATGGGCGTACGCCCGGAGGATCAGGCTCTGCGCCGCAGGCTCGACGCCGAGATCGTCCGCCGCCGCACGCAAATTCACCGCCTGCTGGTTGCTTACGGCATTCCGCAGGCATCTCCGCCGCCTGCGATGCAGGGAGGAAACTGAAGTCATGCGCGTCCGTTTTGCTCTTCTCTTTACGGGCCTCATTGCCTGCGCTCTCGGATGCAATGGTTCTGGACCGGCCGTCGCGGCGGGCGCCTCCCCGGCGGTGCCAACCAATGTCGGACCCGTCCCGGGCGCATCCGCCCCGCCCGCCGAGATCGCCAATCCCTACGGCAACGATCCGGTTGCGACCATGGACGGGCGCAGGCTCTTTCTCTGGTACAACTGCTACGGCTGCCACGGGGGGCATGCCGGCGGCGGCATGGGGCCCAGCCTGCGCAAAAAGGATTTCCTCTTCGGCCATCACGACGACCAGATTTTCGACTCGATTGCGGAGGGCCGCTCCGAGGGCATGCCCGCCTGGGGCACCAAAATCCCCTCCGACCAGATCTGGCAGCTAGTGGCCTACATCCAGTCGCTGCGCACGCCTCAGGAACCGGATCCGCCCACTGAGCCGGCCAACGAGCAGGTGCCCAATCCCGAGAACAACAACCGAATTGCCATCGGCACACAGTCCGCACACCAGGAGAAATGATGATGCGTCGATCCGTCCTGTTCAGCCCGCTCCTGCTGCTCAGTGGATGCGCGACCGAGCAGTCGATCTGGAACGCCCAGGGTCCGGCAGCTTCCCGTATCGCCACCCTGATGTGGGCCATCATCATCATGTTCCTCATCGTCACGCTCATCATGTGGGCGCTGCTCATCATCCCCACCTTTCGCCGCGGCTCGCTCGAGGAACATGCCCCGGTGGATATCGGGGGCGGCCAGGGCTGGGTCGCTCTCGGGGGCCTGCTGATCCCGCTGACTGTCCTCACCGGATTCTTCGTCGCCGGACTCACCCTGATGGAACGCTTTCCCATTCACGATCCAAGTAATACCGCGGTGCTCAGGCCCGACATTCTGGTGATCGGGCATCAATGGTGGTGGGAGGTGCATTACCTGGATGGGCAGCCCGACCAGCGCTTCGCCACCGCAAACGAGATTCACATCCCCGCCGGCCGACCCGTCACCCTCGAAGTCGAGTCCCAGGACGTGAACCATGCCTTTTGGGTGCCGAATCTCCACGGCAAGATCGACATGATCCCCGGACATCCCAACTTCATGCGGATTGAGGCGAACCACCCGGGCAAGTATGTGGGCCAGTGCGCCGAGTATTGCGGAGAGCAGCACGCGCACATGAGGCTTCTGGTCGTGGCTCAATCCGCAGGCGCCTACCGCGCGTGGACACAGCAGATGCTCGAGCCTGGCCATGCGTCCACTACGCCGGAGGCCATTGCCGGCGAGCAGGTCTTTCTCTCAGGCGCGTGCTCCATCTGCCACATGGTGCGCGGCACGGTGGCCGGAGGAACGGTTGCGCCCGACCTGACCCACATCGGCAGCCGCATGTACATCGGTACCGACTCTTTTCCTAACAACAAAGCCTATCTGGAGGCCTGGGTTACACACGCGCAGTCTCTGGAACCGGGCGTTCTGATGCCCGACCTCACCGATTTCAACGGAGTCCAGCTCCGCGACCTGGTCGCGTATCTGCAGCAGTTGAAGTAAGCCGGGGCGTCTCCGGGTTCGACGCGCTGCCTGCAATAAAAAGACCCGCGCATGGCGGGTCTTTCCGCATACACAGAGGAGGTCGTTCTAGTGCACGACGCTCTGGAAGAGCGGCGATTTGAGCAGGCTGGAAAACTGGCTGTCGGAAGACGCAAAGGCAACTTGCAGGGTCGAGCCGCTCGAATCGATGTTGGTGCTGTCGATCGCCTGCTTCTCCACCGCCGTCCCGCTCGCTTTCTCATACAGCGCCGCCGCGTTCAGCAGCGACGACATGGTTGCCGCCGTGAATGTGTCCGACGTGTTCACGTTCAGCGAGAATTTCACTCCGTTGGTGAAATCCATGGTGTAGCTGGAGCTCAGAAGCCGCTTCTTGAGCGTGTCGAAGTTCGCCATCTGCGATGCCTGGCCCAGGAGCGACCGCATCATGTACTGGGTGCCTTCCGCGTCCATAATGCTCCACAGCGGCCGTGAATCCACCTGGGCCATGGCGCTCATCATGGTGCCGTTCGTCAGGAAGCTGGGCTGTAGCCCGTCGCGCGAAGCCAGCGCCGGTTCCAGCGCGTCCTTCGTCCCGAACAGCATCGTCGTCGGATTCAGAAAGACCACCAGCATGCCGCTCGATCCCATCGGCCACAGCTTCTCATTGCGGATCATCATCGGTTTCACCTTCTTTTTGCTGAAACCTGCCACAATGTCGGTCACCTGGAATTGTCCCTGCGCGACGCCTACGATTTTTACATCGTCGGAGCTGCTGGTTGCGGTGGGACGATAGGCGGCAAACGCGAGCACGTCCACATCGTTGCCCACGTTCATCCCGGAATGGTTCAGCGCCGTCTCCAGGTCCTTTAGTTCCGGAGGCAGCAGTCGCGCCTTGAGGTCCATGGCCGTCTGCGAATCCTCCATCACCCGGTAATCCACCACGATCAGCTGCTGCACGTTCTCCGGAATAGCCGATCGCGCATCCGTGTCGATCTGCGCCGCTCGCGCGGAACCCATTCCCGCCGCCAGCAACATCGCTGCGACGCCCATACCTGCGCTGAGAATATACCTCTTGCCGAATTTCACCGCGAACCTACTCCCTCTGCCGGATCTCCGGCCGAGCCAACCGCTGTTGTACTGCTGAACCTGATCGCCCGTTGCCGGTCGCCGGCCCTGTGGCAAGTAATCCTGATTTTACTAAATCGCAGCGGCCGCAGCCCCGCCAGGCCATGCCAGGGGATTTTCCAGCCGCCGTTCCAGGACCTTCTCCGATTCCTGGAATCCATCCAGCAGACGCATCCACTCGCTGTTTCGCTCAAGGGCGACCTCAGGAATCAGCCCGATCAGCTCCGCCCGCATCGGCCGTGCCCCGTGCCGTTCGGCATTTTCCTTCACCGCCGCGAAAGCTTCCGCCACCGGAGTTCGCGCGAAATCTGTCAGATTCATCGAAACCTGGGCCTGCCCGTGCGCCGTCACTCCAATCGCTTTGACTGCCGCAAGTCCGCCGCCTGACTGGCGGATGTCCCGCGCCACCGCGCGCGCCACCGCTACCTCCGCTGTGTCCAGAAAGAGGTTGAATGCAATCAGAAACCTGCGAGCGCCCACCGCAGTGGCACCCGCCGTTGGATGCAGTCCCGGGCCGCCTACATCCGGCCGCCGCGCCGGCTCTTTCTGAACGGCATCCCGCAGTCCTTCGAACTGCCCGCGCCGCACGTCTTCCAGCATCGCCCGGTCGGGCCGCGCAGCTGCCGCCTCATAGAAATACACGGGAACCTGCCAGCGCTTCCAGATTTCCATACCGGCCTGGCGCGCCAGGATCACACAGTGTTCCAGCCCGACTCCCCGCACCGGAACAAATGGGATCACGTCGGCCGCGCCGATTCGGGGATGCACGCCCTCCTGCGCGGTCAGATCGATCAGTTCCGCCGCGCGTCCGGCTCCGCGTACAGCCGACTCCACCACCGCCGCCGGAGGACCCGCGATGGTTACCACGGAGCGGTTGTGATCCGCATCCAGCGACCAGTCCAGCAGCCGCACGCCCTCCACGTACATTGAGGAGATGATCGCCTCGACCACTTCCACCCTCCGGCCCTCGGAGAAGTTCGGCACGCATTCAATCAGCGGTTCTTCCATGGATTGCAGTCCGGCCACTTCTTCCGATCGGTTCGCAAGGCTTTGAGTCAGGGGCGATTCACGTTCTACACCCTATACCCTATACGCTTCTTCCTGCGTTAACGGCTCCACCACGTGTAGCCGATCTGGAACTGCACGCTGGCGTTCACGCCCGGGTTTTTATCTCCCAGCGACGCGCTGGAAATATGCACCCCGCTGGCTTCGAGCATCAGCGACTGGTTCGGCCGGACAAAATACTGTACGCCAAGGCCGCCCTGCGGGCTGAAATTCCACACGCTGGTTCCCCCGGCAGTACCGTGCTTCACCAGTACGTCCGGGGGAAACTTGTGCGTGGTATAAATCAGGCCGCCCGCCGCCTGGAACCACGGTGCCCATCGCCCGTGAGGCTTGAAATCCCAGCGCAGAATGATCGGCGTAATGCTGACGCCGTGGTAGGCACCCCCGCCATACGGCTGAAGCTGCGCGCCATGTCCGACAACCGTCACCAGTTGCTGGTGGGGAGGCGGCGTGAGAGCCTCCCAGTACGGTATCAGTTCCCCCGCGTACTCGAACTGCCCGCGCAGAATACCCGGCAGATGCTCGTCCGTGACTACTTTGCCGAGGCGCAGGCCGGCGCTCAGCAGTTTGTAGTCGGAAACCAGATAGCCGATGCCGTTGCCGCCCTGGAAAAACGGCCCCCACTCCCACGGCCGCTTCGCCAGCTCGGCCGCGGCGCGATCGGAAGGCGGATCGTACGACCTCGGCTGCACCGATGCCGAGGAAGACGAGGTTTGCGCTCCGGCGGAAATAGTTCCCGCGATCAAAATCGCCGCGGTCCAACCAGCAAAGATTCGAATTCTCATTCCCGCTCGTCCACTCCCCTCAGGAAGATTGCGTGACTAGCCGGTGGGATTGGTTCCGCAAAGCAAAGGCCGCCAACCGGCGGCCTCGCCTGCTTCTCTGACGAGCGCACCGCTAACTGGTCACTTCTTCCAGCTGCTTCGCATCCATATCGAAATTCGAATAGACGTGCTGCACGTCGTCGTGATCTTCCAGCGCCTCGAGCAGACGCACCATCTGCGCGGCCGCCGGGCCCTCCAGTTTCGTGTACGTCGAAGCGACCATAGTGACTTCAGACATTACCGTCTCGATGCCCGCATCGCGCACCGCCTGCGCCACCGCTTCAAACCCCTGCGGCTCCGTGATAATTTCCCAGGTATCGCCCTCGTCGTGCAGGTCCTCGCCGCCCGCTTCCAGCACGATGTTCATCAGCTTCTCTTCGTCCGCGGCGCCCTTCGGAATGGCGATGATTCCCTTCTTCGAGAACATGAAGCGGACTGAGTTCGGCTCGCCCAGGTTTCCGCCATGCTTTGCGAAAGTATGCCGAATCTCGCTCACCGCCCGGTTGCGGTTGTCGGTTGTCGCTTCCACGATGAGCGCCACGCCGCCCGGCCCGTAACCCTCAAAAGCGACCTCCTCGTACTGAGCTCCGGGAATTTCCCCGGTACCCCGCTGGATGGCGCGCTTGATGTTGTCGTTCGGCATGTTTTCCGCCTTGGCGGCGGCGATGGCACTGCGCAGGCGGGGATTTCCATCGGGATCGCCGCCCGATTTTGCGGCAATGGTGATTTCCTTGATCAGCTGGGTGAAAATCTTGCCCCGCTTCGCGTCCAGGGCGCCCTTCTTGTGCTTAATCGTCGCCCATTTCGAATGGCCGGACATGAGAACCTCAAATTCGCTTTTTGTGGATTTTGGGGGCCAAATACCGGAAATCGCGGTGCTTCCGGAACACGCCCGCAACCCCTGATTGTAGCACGCGAGCACAGCCGGCCTCCGCGTCCAAATGGATGCGCGCTTTTGATACTCTGACTTCGATTTACTGCTTCTCATGAGCACTCCTGCCGCTCCCCGCGTCTACATCCAGGCTGGCTTCCGCTGGGACTGCCAGCGCGCCTACCTGTTTGATATCGATGGGACCCTTCTGCGTCATCGCGACCGCATCCACTTCGACGCCTTCTTTCATGGCGTGCGCAGCGTCCTCGGCCGCGAGCTGGCGCTCGATGGCGTTATCCTCGCCGGCAATACCGATCCGGGCATTCTGCGTGACGCCTTCCGCCTCGCTCAGGTGGACGATGCTGCCTGGCGTCCGCATCGCGAGGGTATCCTGAACGCCATGTGCGCCCATTTCGCGGAGCGCCGCGCTGGACTTCTGCCCACCATCATGCCGGGCGTCGAATCCACGCTGGCCCACCTCGAGCGGCAGGGCGCGCTACTTGGACTCGCCACCGGAAATGTCGAGAGAATCGGTTGGATCAAGGTCGAGAACGCCGGCCTCCGCTCCTGGTTCGCCTTTGGCGGTTTTTGCGACCGGTTCGAAGACCGCGCCGACATGATCTCCCATGCCGCCGCGCAGGCGCAAACGATTCTGGGGGATCCCTCCGCCACCATCTGTGTTGTCGGCGACACGCCATTCGACATTCAGGCGGCGCGCGCCAATTCCCTGCCCACGATTGCGGTCGCCACTGGCCGTTACTCTTTCGATCAGCTCATGGAGCACCATCCCGAAGCCTGCACAACCACGCTCGAGGATCTGCTCCGCTCCACGACGCCGGCCGCCGAACCGCGGGTGCGGGACAATGGTTCGTAAGCCTTTCCTCGCGTCCATGCTCGCGTCGGCCTTCGGGCTCGGCTGTCTCTTCGCACCCGCAGTCCTGTCGCAGCAGGCGCCGGCGCCGCCCGTTCCTGCTCCGGTCACGACTCCCGCAAAAGCCAAAAAGCGGCACGTGAGCCGCCACGACCGCGTCCGCGCCCAGGAAGCGTTCATGCGCGGCGCGAAAGACCTTCAGCGCGACCTGGCCCGCAGCGCCATGGACGAGTTCAGGCGTGCGGCCCAGCTCGATCCGGACGACCCTCGCTACTCTGCTTCCATCTCCATTGCGCGACAGCGGCTCGTTCATGACCTGGTGCAGCAGGCCGACAAAGCCAGACTCCTCGGCAACTCCGACGAGGCTCACGCCGATTTTCAGGAAGCCTATCGCCTCGCCCCCGAAGATCCCCTGGTGGCGCAACATATCGATGAGTTCGCCGCCGCCGCCTCCCCGGCGTCGAACGGCCCGCGGCATCGCAGCGCCCTCGCTCCGCCGGTCGAGCTGCACCCGCAATCCGGCCAGCGCAGCTTCCACGTCCGCATCAACGAACGCGCGCTAATCGCCCAGGTTTTCGGCGCATGGGGTATTCACCCCACGATCGACCAATCGATCGGGGCCCAGGTCATTCCCTACGATGTGGACGACGTCGACTTCGCCCAGGCCGAAGCCACCCTCGCTCTCGCCACCGAGACCTTTTTCGTGCCGCTTGACCCGGAGCGCGTTCTGGTCGCCAAAGATACGCGCGAAAATCGCCTGAGATACGAGCGGGAAGGCACGGAAACCTTCTATCTGACCGGGCTGAGCAACGAGGATCAGACGGCGATGGCGAACCTGGCGCGCCAGGATTTCGCCGCGAAGACGGCCTTCGCCAATCCCGGCCAGAGCGCACTCACGGTTCGCGCCCCGGTGCCCGATCTCGCCGCTCTGAACAGCACGCTCCAGAGCCTGCTCCAGGGCCGCAGCGAGATTGAGCTCGATGTGGTCATGTACGAGGTGGACCGGACCAAGGCCACCAGCATCGGCGCCATCCTGCCCACCCAGACCAACCTGTTCAACGTCTATTCGGAGGCGAACAGCATCCTGCAGCAGAATGCCAGCCTGGTCCAGCAGATCATCTCCAGCGGCCTGGCGCAGCCGGGCCAGTGGGAGCAGATTCTGGCGATCCTGTTCGCCTCTGGCCAGGTGAGCAACAGCCTCTTCAGCAACTTCGCCACCTTCGGCGGCGGCCTCACGCTCACGGGCCTGTCCATGAACCCCGCGACGGCCAACTTACAGCTCAATTCCTCCGATGTGCACTCCGTCGACCAGATCCAGCTTCGCGTTCTCGATCGCGAAAAGGGCTCCATCAAGGTGGGCGAGCGCTATCCCATCATGGTGTCGGAATACGGCGGCATGGGCGGATCCTCGCTCAATATCCCAGGCCTCTCGTCCTCCGGCCTCTCCAGCGCGCTCCAGAACCTCGGCATCAACGCTTCCTCGCTTGCCTCTCTGGCCACCCAGGCTCTCCCCCAGATCCAGTATCAGGATCTCGGGCTCAGCCTCGACGTCACTCCGCATCTTCTGGGTTCCAGGGGGCTGTCCCTCAAGTTTGATCTCAAGCTGACCGCGCTGGCGGGCTCCTCAGTCAACCAGGTTCCCGTGCTCAGCCAGCGCGAGTACCAGGCCATCAGCTCGCTCAATATCGGCGAAAGCGCCGTCCTGCTCACCGCGCTCAATCGGCAGCAATCCGTTGCGGTCACCGGGATTCCGGGCCTCGACGATCTGCCCGGATTCGCCGACGCAACCGACGCCAATTCCAATTTCAATTACTCTGAGCTGGCTATCGTCATTACTCCCCACATCGTGCGCCTGGCCCACCAGAAAACGGCCGAACAGATGTACCTGGTCCCGCGGGGCAGGTAAAGTTCGCCGCTCCCGGCCAGCCACCTATTTGCGGGCAGGCTTGCTTTTGCTTTGCAGATTCAGGGTCACGGCGGCGCGAATCAGAGCCTTGAGGGCCGGCTCGTTCACCTGGTCGCCTTCATGAATGTCGATCGCGCGCCGGGCGTTCCCTTCCAGGCTGGAGTTGAAGAGGCGCGCCGGATCCGGCAGCGAAGCGCCTTTGGCAAAGGTCAGCTTCACGACGCTCTTGTAGGTCTCGCCCGTGCACACGATGCCGCCATGCGAGAAAGCCTGGACACCTGGCGATGTCGCCCTGGGCCACTTCCACTCTTCGACAATCTCCGGGTCGGCTGCGTGAATAAGGTTACGGACCCGGGCCAGCATCTGGCCTCGCCAGGCGCCCAGTTCCTCGATCTTTCGGTCGATACGCGACGGGGCGGACGCGGTAACGGCGGGATTTTTCATGGAGACAGGGTACAGCGACCGGAGCGCCGGGTATAGGGTCACCCGAAGCGGGCGCGTCCCACAGTGCGGCGGAAATCTTCGCCGTGCATTTCGATCATGACGCACATCTCCGCGAGGCGCGAGCGCATGCGTTCGCCAATCCGGTCGCCGAGCGTTTCCTCGCGCACTGCGCGCGCGGCGGCGCTGCCGGCGCGGCTGCCATTTGCTTCGCTGACTCCGCCGGGGGGAAGATCGGGATAATTCGTGGTGATCAGGGTGGTCTTCCTGTCGTTATAGCGGCTGTTGAGGACCAGAGCGACCGTGTCCCACGCCCAGTCGGTGGGCTTGGCCGCGCCCAACTCATCCAGGACGAGAACCTCGGCGTCGAATACGGGGCGCAGAATCTGCATCTCCGTCGTGGCGACCTGCGGATTGTAGGAGTGCTGGATATTCTTCAGTAACTCGCGGTAATCGCAAAAAAGGCCGTGTACGCCCTTTTCCGCGATGAGCGCCTGCAGGATGCCCACGGCCAGATGAGTTTTGCCCACTCCAATCGACCCTGTAAGCAGCAGGCCGCGGCCGGCGGTCGTGACAGGGTAGCCATCCACGAAATGGCGCGCCATCATGAAGGCTTTCCCGAGAGAAGAATCGGCCCCGAAGTAGCCGGCGTCGTAGCTTTCCAGCGAGCAATGCTCGTACCTTGCCGGAATCGCAGCGCGGCGGAGCAGGCGCGCCACGCGCTCCGCCGCCTGGCACTCGCAGCTCTCGACTACGCGGGCGCCGCTGGGCCGCGTGACGATCCGCACCCCCGTGCCGCCGCACCTTGAACAGGACTGATTCATCCGGAAGGGACAGTATCGCAGGTTCCCGCGGGTGGAAAAAACGGCGCTACTGTGGAGTGCGAGCCCGACCCGGCACGGCCCGCCCACTCGTTTGCGGAGCACCATTCGCCTCCGTGGTGAGACGGCGGATCAGGTCCACTTCGGCTTGCCGGTAGGGCTTGCCGCCGGGATAGAGAATGTCGTGGTGCCAGACGTCCGGCTGCATAAGAACATAGGGACGCTGCCAGGAATTCCACGGCAGCCACGTTTGCGTTTTGCCCTGGACGAATCCCCAGTTGATGGCGGCTACGCGAAGCTCTTTCGCGAGCGGCAGGATCGTATCGAAGGTGCTGCCTTCGCCGCGCGCCATGTATTCGGTGCAGAAAATGGGCCGGTGGTACTGCTGAAGCAGGCGCACCGACGCCAGCCAGTCCTCCGGCCAGCTATAGTTGTGAAAAGAGACGATGTCGGAGTTCTCAATCTGAATGCGCTGGACCGGCGTCAGCGTGGAGAAGGAGGTCCAGTCCCCCTGCCAAAGCCCGCTGGTGAGCGGCTGGGTGGGATGCGCCGCGCGAGCCCACGTGAAGACCCGCGGCAGGAGCCGCTGCACCAGAGCAACTTTGTTCGCCGGCTCTTCGGCATGATAGCTGCCGGAGTTTTCGTTGTCCGGCTCATTCCAGAGATCCCATGCGAGCACCCGCGGATCGTTGGCGAAAGCGCCTATGACCCCTTCCACATAAGCGCGGAGGCGAGCATCCTGCGCGGAATCCTCAAGAGCGGCGCGGCCGGGACTCTGCACCCAGCCGGAGTTGTGCACGCCAGGGATGGGCGGATGCTGCGGACCGAGATGCGGATAAGGGTCCCAGCAGGAATCGAAGAGGACGAAAACAGGACGGATACGATGTGTGGCCGCGATGCTGAGGAAGACACCCATGCGGTGCTGGAACCCGGCCTGATCCTGCTGCCAGAGCAGATCGTGGAGGAAGACGCGCATCGTGTTCATGCCCATGGCCTGCGCCCAGCCAAGCTCGATATCGATACGGCTGGGATCGAACGTGGCCGCCTGCCACATTTCGAGCTGATTGATCGCGTCGGAGGGAATGTAATCGCTGCCGACCAGCCATGGCTGGCGGGCATACCAGGCATTGGCCTGAGCCGCGCTCCACTGGCCGGGCGCCTGCGCCGGGGCCGTCGATGCGGCGGCGCCGAGCAGCGCCATCGAGAGCCAGCGAAGCAGCCTGTTGTTCATGGCGACGGAACCTCCCGCACAAGACCCGTGCAAACTCCACGAATGAGCACAATCGAATATAGCGGGTGGAAGCATGCAGGGACAGCGGGCGCCCGGAATGCGGCGAACTTTTGGCTGGTCCTTTCCGTAACCCGCTATAATCCTGAGCTTCGGGACAAAAAGGGGAATCTCTCCCGAGGAGCCGCAGATGAAGAAGTGTTCTCCGCTCGCGGCGGCGTTGTGTGCCGCCGCGCTGATTGGTTTGCCAGTGTTCGCTCACGCATCCGGCGACCAGACTGCCGCCGCCAGACCCGCCGAGCCAGCCCAGTCGTCCACGACCACGGGCACCGTGACCGCAGGCGGACAAACGATCCAGTACACCGCCGTTGCGGGCATTCTGACGGTGGGCGCAACAGACCCTGAAGATGCGCAGCTGGGGGCCGATGGCAAGCCGCAGCCTGGCTCCGAACTGGCTTCGCAGTTTGCGGCTGCCAAGACCGTGAGCGATCAGCCGCCGCTGGCTCACATCTTCTACGTGGCCTATTTCAAGAAAGAAGCGGACGCGGAACACCGGCCGATCACGTTTCTCTACAACGGAGGCCCGGGCAGCTCGACGGTGTGGCTGCACATGGGGGCCTTCGGTCCCAAGCGCGTGGACACCGACGATATGGATACGCACCTTCCGCCGGCTCCCTACCGGCTGAAGGACAACGAGAACTCCCTGCTTGACGTAAGCGACCTGGTCTTCATCGACATGCCGGGCACCGGATTCGGGCGGCTAACCGGCAAGAACGCCGGCAAGGCATTCTGGGGCATCAACGAGGACGGGCATGCGTTCGCGCGCTTCATCCAGCGCTTCCTTACGCAGTACAACCGGTGGAATTCGCCGAAGTACATTTTCGGCGAGAGCTATGGAACGACGCGCTCGGCCGTGCTTTCCAATCTTCTGGAGAACAACTACAACATCGACCTGAACGGCGTGATCCTGCTCTCGCAGATTTTCAATTTCACGACAGACATCGATGAGCCGCAGTTCAATCCGGGCGTGGATCTGGCCTACGAGCTGGCGCTGCCCACCTATGCGGCGACAGCGATGTACCACAAGAAGATTCCGCAGCAGCCGCTACAGCCGTTCCTGCAGCAGGTGGAAGCCTTCGCCATCGGTCCCTACGAGCAGGCTCTGGAGAAGGGCACCGACCTGAGCCAGACGGAGAAGCAGGCCGTCGCGGATAAGCTCCACGAGTACACGGGGCTGCCCGTGGACTATCTGATGCGCGGCAATCTGCGCATCTCCGGGCCCGAGTTCGAGAAAACGCTGCAGCAGGATACGGACACGACAACAGGCCGGCTGGATACGCGGTTCTCCGGTCCCACCATCGATCCGCTGAGCGAAGGAGCGCAATACGATCCGCAGAGCTCGGCGATTTCTTCCGCGTACGTTTCGCTCTTCAATCAATATGTGCGCGACACGCTGCACTACGGCGACGGACAAACCTATTTGCCCGAGGCGAATTATCCGGACTTCACCTGGAACTTTATGCGGCACGGGTTCCCGGAGATGAACGTGGCGCCGAACCTGGCGATGGCGATGAAGACTAATCCCAAACTGAAAGTAATGGTCAACGGCGGCTACTACGACCTGGCGACGCCCTTTTTCGCGGCCCAGTACGAGGACAAGCATCTGCCCATCGAGACGAGGCTGGCGGCAAATATCCAGTACCACTGGTATGAGTCGGGACACATGGTGTATGTGAAGACTTCGGCACTGAAGCAACTGCACGACAACGTGGTGGCGTTCATCAAGAGCACGGAGTAGCCGGAGTTCGGCAATCCAATAAGATCTCAGGGCGCAGGCTGTGAGGGAGTGGGGCTGGATGGTTGCCAGTTCGGTCCTCTCCCGACGCCCTGTTCTCTGAGCCCTGAGCACTGTTCTCTGCTGTAGACTCTGAGGAAATGTCGGAGTTCCTCCTCTTTCACGGCGTCGCCATTGTGCTGTTGATCCTGGCGAATGGATTCTTCGTGGCGGCGGAATTCGCGTTGGTCAGCATGCGCGAAACGCGCATCGAGCAGCTGATCGGGGAGCGCCGCCCGGGCGCTCGCATCGTGCGCCGCATGCAGGAAAATCTGGGCGACTTTCTGCCCGCGGTGCAGCTGGGCGTGACTCTCTGCAGCCTCGCCATGGGCTGGCTGGGCGAGCCGTTTATCGCCGCGGGGTTCGAGCAGGCCATGCGCGGACTGCCGCATGCGAGGATCTACGCGCACCTGGCCGCCGTACCGCTGGCCTTCATCCTGATCACGTACCTGATGGTACTGCTGGGCGAGCTGGTGCCCAAAGCTTTGGCGTTGCAGCGAACCGACCAGATGGCCATGGCCGTCGCCGGCCCGATGGAAGCATTCATCCAGATAGCGCGCCCGCTGGTGCGGCTGCTGAACCGCTCCGCGACACTGGTGCTGCGTCTCTTCCGCGCGCCGCTCACGCAGGAAGGCGGCGTACACTCGCCCGAAGAGCTGAAGCTGATGGCGACGGCGGCGCGGCGCGTGGGCATGCTGCCCGAGTATCAGGAGGCGCTGATCCATCGCGCCGTCGAGATCGGCCAGGTGGTGACGCGCGAGATCATGACGCCGCGGCAAAGAATCTTCTCCCTTCCGGCGGATATGCCGATGGAGGAAGCCAGCGCGCGCATTGTGGAGGAGCTGCACTCGCGCATACCGGTATACGACCCGGCGCGCGGGCCGGAGTTCATCATCGGCGTCGTCTATTCGAAGGATGTGAGCCGGCTGATGCACTTCCGCGCGTCGGCTGCGACGCGGTTCTCCGAGTCGGCTTTCACAGAGATGAGGCTTCGCCAGATCATGCGCGAGATCCTCGTGGTTCCGGAGACCAAACCGGTGCTGGACCTGCTGGATGAATTCAGGCAGCGGCGCCGTCACATCGCCATCGTAGTGGATGAGTTCGGATCGACGGTCGGTCTGGTGAGCGTGGAAGACGCAATCGAGCAGCTCGTCGGCGAAGTGGAAGACGAGTTCGACGTAGCGCCGGGCGGGGTGGTGACCAGCGCGGCCGGGGGCATCGTGCTCGACGGCAGCGTGAGCCTCCGCGATCTGGAGACTCAGATGCGCTGGACACTGCCGCGGGAAGGCGGCGTGGAGACGCTGGCTGGATTCCTGCTGACGCGCCTGGGGAGAATCCCGAAGGGCGGCGAGAGCATTGAGTTCGAGGGGCGCCGGCTCACCGTGCTGGAGATGAGCGGGAGACGTATCAGCAAGGTCCGAGTGGAGCAGGACAGGGACCAAAGCTCAGAGCACAGAGCACAGAAGAGAAGTCAGGGATGAAGCGGCTGGCGGGTTGCTCACCTGCCAACTCGCTAACTTGCTGATGGAATGGTGAGAGGATTGGCAGAGACGCGTGAAACGATGACAACGGAGCGGATGTGCCCAGGCTGCTGAAGGCCACCCTGATGCGCCTGGTGTGGACGCTGCCGGTACTCTGGCTCGTCGTATCGGTCGTGTTTCTGCTCATCCATCTGGTGCCGGGCGACCCGGTCGAGCAGATGCTCGGCGAAGGCGCGCGGCCGGCCGATATTGCGGCACTGCGCCATGCCTACGGACTCGACCGTCCGCTGGGCGTGCAGTACGTGCGCTACTGGAACGGCGTGCTCCACGGCGATCTGGGCCAGTCGATTCGGCTGAACGATTCGGTCACGCACCTGGTGCTGACGCGGTATCCCTACACCGTGGAATTGACGGCGGCGGCTCTGGTATTTGCCATGTTGCTGGCGATACCAGGAGGAATCGCGGCGGCGGTCAGGCGCGGCAGGCTTCGCGATCATGTCATCGGCGTGGTGAGTTTGCTCGGGCTGTCCATTCCGGCCTTCGCGCTGGGGCCGATCCTGATTGTGCTGGTCTCCATCAAGCTGGGTTGGCTGCCCGTCTCCGGCGCGGGCGACTGGCAGCATCTGGTGCTGCCGGCTGTGACCATGGGCAGCGCGCTGGCCGCGATCCTGACACGCATGGTGCGCACCTCAATGCTGGAGGAGCTGGGCCAGGATTACATCCGGACAGCACGCGCCAAGGGACTGCCGGAGCGCGTGGTGGTCTACAAACACGCGCTGCGCAACGCCATGATTCCGGTGATGACTCTGATCGGGCTGCAATTCGGAGTGCTGCTCGCCGGCGCCATTGTCACGGAAACGATCTTCAGCTCGCCAGGCATTGGGCGGCTCACCGTATCGGCTATTTCGAACCGCGACTATCCCCTGCTACAGGGATGCATCCTGGCCATTGGGCTCACTTATGTACTGGTGAACCTCGCGACCGATGTGTTGTACATGGTAGTGAATCCGAGGATCAGGGATTAGGTCCTGGCCCCTTCTACTTCGCTCAGGGCAGGCTCCCGGGCGGAGGCGCGCTTCGCAGGCGAAAGCTAGCTCGGCAGCAAATGAATCAGGCGAGGGTCGATCGCCGCGTCTGCGATCGTGAGAAAGCCCAGCGAAACCGGCGTGGAGAAACGGCGCGGTCCGGCGCTGCCCGGATTGAAATAGAGCACGCCTTTGTGCCACTGGATCGCTGGGTGGTGCGAGTGCCCGCTGACCACCACTGCAATACCCGTGGCAACCGGGTCCAGATCGAGTGCCTGCCGGTCGTGGAGCATGTAGATGCCGCGGCCGGCTAACTGGATCAGTTCTGTCTCCGGCAACTGCGCACAGGCTCCGGCCACGTCCACATTGCCGCGGATAGCCGTCACCGGCGCGACATCGCGCAGGCGGTCCAGGATGGCCGCATCGCCGACGTCTCCGGCGTGCAGGATGTGATCTGAACCCCGAAGCGCGGCCAGAGCCTCGGCGCGGAGCAGGCCGTGGGTGTCAGAAATGACGCCGATGCGCATAGGAACAGGGTACAGGCGCGATGCCCTGCTTCGCCTCCCGATCCAGTGGCACGCTTCACTCCATCTCGGTATCCGGAAATCTATACCGAGATGTATGGGTATCTCAACGAAACCACCCACCCACGCCCGCGTCCCCCTGGGTGGTCACGAGTGCAAGCGTGAATCCGTCGTAACCTTTGCTGCCGACGGTCTGCAGGGTGGTTGCGCTTACGCGCGGCTCGCCGGCCAGCGCATCGAGGAACCGCTGAATCCCCTGGACGCGCTCATCGGATGTGGCCGCATCGGCCACCTCTCCATCGCGGACGACATTGTCGACCACAATCGCCGCGCCTGGCCGGGCCAGCCGCACGGCCCATTTGAAATACTCCGCCGTATTTTCCTTGTCGGCGTCGATGAAGGCGAAATCGAAAGGCTCCAGTCCTTCGGCGGCGAGCTCCGGCAGCAGATCGAGAGCCTCGCCCAGCCGGAAATCCACGCGCGCGCCCAGGCCAGCGCGTGCAACGTTGGCGCGAGCCAGGTCGCAGTGCTTCGCCTCGGCTTCCATCGTGATCAGCCGGCCATCGGCAGGGAGCGCGCGCGCCAGCCAGATGGTGCTGTAGCCGCCCAGGGTGCCGATTTCCAGGATGTGGTGCGCGCCGCGCATACGAGCAAGCAGGTACAGAAATTTGCCCTGGCTGGGCGTGACGGCGATATCCGGCAACCCGGCGGCCTCGTTTGCCTTCCGCGCCGCATCCAGCGCGGCGTCAGACGAGATGAGCAGCTCGTCCATGTACTCTTCGACGGCGACCCAGGTTTTCTCGGGTTTTTGCTTCGTGTTGCCGCGCGAGCGGGACGGGCGAGCGCCGGGGCTCATGAGGCGGACACCAGTTCGGAGAAGTCGGCGATAGAGGAGAAGCCGCTGAGAACCTGCGCGATGAGCGCGAGCCGATTGCGGCGTACCGCTTCGTCGTCCACCATCACCATGACCTTGTCGAAGAACAGGTCTACATGAGGACGCAAGGTCGCAACCTGTTCGAGTGCCTGGCGGTACTCGCGCCTGGATCGGAAACGCTCAACCGTCCGGGCCAGCTGATTCGCGGCTGCAAACAAGCCCCGCTCGGCAGACTCGGCGAAGATCTCCTGCCTGAGCTCACCAGTCGTTACGATTCCCTTTTGCTGTGCCTGCAGCAGAATATTCTTCATCCGTTTGAATTGAGCTGCAACGGCGGCGAGATCTTCCGAGCCGCGTACGGCGGTCAACGCCTCGGCGCGAGCGATAGCGTCGCGGACATCGTCGCAGCCGGCAGTCAGTACGGCATTGACCACGTCGTAGGCGAAACCGCGCACATCGCGCAGGTAAAATTCGACGCGCTCTCTGAAGAAGCCTTCTACCCTGGAATTAACTTCCCCGCTGAGGTCCACTGCGGTCCCACGAAGATCGCTGATCCTGAGCGGCAGGCCCGAGTCCGCCAGAATCTTCACAATCGCGTTTGCAGCGCGGCGCAGCGCGAAGGGATCCTTCGACCCTGTCGGCTCAAGCCCAATGCCGAACATCGCTACAACAGTCTGGATGCGATCCGCGAGGCCGAGCACCTGCCCCTCAACGGTAGGCGGAATCGGATCCTCAATAGCAGCCGGCGAGTACTGCCAGTAGATCGCCTGAGCAACGGCCTCGCCAAGCCCCTGGGCGCGCGCATACAGCCCGCCGACGATGCCCTGCAGTTCGGTAAATTCCTTCACCAGTTCGGTCGTCAAATCGGCCTTGGCGCAACGCACAGCCTCTGTCAGCGCCTCCCTGTCGAGCGGCACGCCGCGGTCAATTAAGATGTCCGCGAGACATCCGGCAATACGCAGGTTGGCCTGCGTTTTGTCCCAGTAGCTGCCCAGCTCCTTGTGGAAGGTGACCCACTTCAGCATCTCCACGCGGTCTTCGAGGGTCGTTTTCTGATCGACGTCCCAGAAAAACCGCGCGTCGTTGAAGCGCGCCCTGAGCACGCGCTCGTTGCCGTGGCGAATGGTCTCGACACCGGTCTCTTCGGGATGCGTGTTGAGCACCGCCAGGAAATATGGCTCCAGCTTTCCGTGGAGGTTTTCGACCGCAAAATATTTCTGATGGCCGCGCATCACGGTGACCAGAACTTCCTCCGGCAACGCCAGATACTCGCGGTCGAAGCTGCCCATCGCGACCGAGGGCCACTCCGTCAGGTGAGTGACGGTTTCGACCAGCTCCGTGTCCTCGCGCCAGCGCGCGCCTGGAATGTCGCGGGTCTCCTGGTCGAGCGCCTTGCGGATGCGATGCCGGCGCAGCGCCACGTCGGCGGTAACCTTCGCCGCCTCGAGCGCGCCCACGTAATCATCGGGGTGGTCGATGACGACGGGCTGGCTGCCGTGCAAAATACGATGACCGAATGTCAGCTTGCCGGCGCGCACGCCCGCGAACTCCACCGGGATCACCTCATGATCCAGCACGGCAACGATCCAGCGGACCGGGCGCACGAAGCGCTCCGGCTTCTGCGCGCGCCAGTACATATTCTTCGGCCAGTAGATTGCGGCTAGCTCCGCCGCCAGCCGCTCGCCCAGAACTTCCAGCGCCGTGCGGCCGCGATGCGTCACCGTCGCGGATACATAATCGCCCTTCGGTGTGACGGCTTTGTCAAGAGCGTCCACGTTGACGCCCGCTTTGCGGGCGAAGGCCTGGGCCGCCGCGGTGGGTTGCCCGTCTTTGAAGGCCACGCTCCACGCCGGGCCGGTCATACGCTCAGTCGCGTCCGGCTGGCGCTGGAGCACACCGCTCACCTGCAGGGCCAGCCGGCGCGGCGTGGAGTAGCAGCGGACCTCATTCGCCTCGCCCAGCAGCCGCTCGCGCCGCAGCAGCGCCACCACGCGCTCGGTCAACTCCTTTTCGGCCGCCGCGATCATGCGCGCCGGAATCTCTTCCATTCCCGCTTCGAACAGCAAATCCGGCATGGCTACGCGGCCCCCGCTTCCTGTGATTGCGCCGCCCGGCGCTGCACCGCATACGCTTTGGCCACGCCCACTACCATGTTGCGAACCCGCGCCATTAGGGCGACGCGCTCCGTGACGGAGATTGCCCCGCGCGCATCGAGCAGATTGAAGAGGTGAGAGCACTTCAGGCACAGCTCATATGCACCCAGCACCGGAAATCGCCGGAGCGCGAGGCGCAAATCCTCGCCCGCCGGGTGGGGGGTCTCGGTATGCACCAGCCGGTCGTGAATCTTCTCGTGCCGACCCGCCGCCTTCTCGGCTTTCGGACTGAAGCGGGCGTGAAATTCATCCAGCAGCGCCTGGCACTCGGCCTCATAGAGCCGCAGATGCTCCCACAGCTTGCCGATGTCCGCAGCCTCAAAGTTGTACACCGAAAGCTGCAGTTCTTCCTGGAGGCGAACGTCACCGTAGGTGATGGCTCGCCCCGTTTTCGGATCGCGCGCCCACACAATGTCATAGATCGAGTCGACATCCTGGAGAAACGCCGCGATGCGCTCGAGGCCATAGGTGATTTCGCCGGAGATCGGATCGAGGTCCATGCCGCCGCACTGCTGGAAGTAGGTAAACTGGGTGATTTCGAGGCCGTCGAGCATCACCTGCCAGCCGACGCCCCACGCGCCGCCCACGGGCCACTCCCAGTTGTCTTCCTCAAACTTGATGTCGTGCTCGCGCAGGCGAATACCGATGGCATCCAGCGAGTCGAGGTACATCTCCTGGATATCGGCCGGCGGCGGCTTGAGAATGACCTGCAGCTGCGTGTGCTTGTACAGGCGGTTGGGGTTTTCGCCGTAGCGCCCGTCGGCGGGCCGCCGCGAGGGCTGAGTGTAGGCGATGGCGATGGGGTCGGGACCAAGCACGCGCAGGAAAGTATCCGGCGACATAGTGCCCGCGCCCACCTCGACGTCATACGCCTGGGCCAGAACGCAGCCTCGCTCGGCCCAGAAGTTCTGGAGGCGCAGCAGCAGTTCCTGGTAGGTCAACGAAGGGTTTGGCGTCAACGGTGGCTCTCGTTCTCCAAATCGATGTAACGATTCTATCGGCAGCGCGGCTTCGCTGCATCGTGCGGCTGGTGCAACCGCGCGTGCGCCAGGCCACTCCCAACCATGCGTGAGCGCCCACGGCACCGTCCGCATCGGCATTTCAGGCTGGACCTACAAAGGGTGGCGCGGCGTCTTCTATCCGAAAGAACTGCCGCAGAAGCGCGAGCTCGCCTTTGCCGCGGAAACCTTCCGCACCATCGAGATCAACGGCACGTTCTACTCGCTCCAGCGTCCGTCCAGCTACGCAAAATGGGCCTCCGCAACGCCCGAGGGGTTCGTCTTGGCGGTGAAGGGGTCGCGCTTCATCACCCATATGCGCAGGCTGCGCAACGTCCGCACGCCACTTGCGAATTACCTGGCCTCGGGGGTGCTCAGGCTCGAAGAAAAGCTGGGCCCGTTTCTCTGGCAATTTCCGCCCAACTTCGGATTTAACCACGATGTGCTAGACGAATTCCTGACGATGCTCCCGGGCACGACTGAGGCCGCCGCGGAGCTGGCAGCGGAACACGACGATCGGCTGAAGTCCCGCGCGTTTCTCGAGCCATCCGGCAACTACCGCCTGCGGCACGCCGTGGAGATCCGCCATCCCAGTTTCGTCACGCCGGAATTTGTCAGCCTGCTGCGCCGCCACCGCGTTGCTCTGGTGTGCGCCGACACGGTGGAGTGGCCGCGTCTGCTCGACGTCACAGCCGACTTCCTCTACCTGCGCCTGCACGGCTCCGAGCAGCTTTACGCCAGCGGATACAGCGCCCGGGCGCTCGACATCTGGGCGCATCGCATCGCCGCCTGGGCGCAGGGGGGAGAAGCACGCGACTGCCCCGTCTCCTCGCGCGCCGTTCCCGAAGGTGAGTACGCTTCCGCGGCGCGCCCACCCAAACGCGCAAGGCGAGATGTCTATGTGTATTTCGACAACGATGCGAAAGTGCGCGCTCCCTTCGACGCAAAAGCGCTTTGCCTGCGGGTGGAACGGCTGCTTGGCGGCTCAGGCGGCAATGTCTGACGGAGACGCTGTCATCATGGCGGAGACTCCCTCGCCCGTGCTCCTGCGATCGGGCGCAAACACGCATGCTGCGGCCAGAATCAGCATGGGAAAGCACTCCATGGTGTACCGCTGCTCGGGATTCGGCATGGTGGCGATGACCAGACAGCGCAGGAGCATGTACGTGAGCAGCGCGCCGGCGAGCGGAACCTTGCGGCGCAGGAATCCCCAGGCCGCCATCCCGAGGTAGCCGAGATTCACCATCCCGAGCAGGATTGCCAGGACGCTGTCAGCAGGATGCTCGCCGAGCGCCCACCAATCATCCTCGATGTCGAAAAGCTCGGTGCGTGGACGCATCCACATATCGGCGACGCGGAGCGCCGGCATCGCAAGGTAATAATCCACCGGATGGTGGCGAACCCGCCGGGCCGCCAGCGCCGCAAACTGCGCATCCAGAGCCGGCGTCACATCGCGAAGGCGGTTGTGCTCAGCAATCAACGCCATCGTTTCCCCGCATTCCTGTGCGGTTGAGCAGGCGCGCGAAGGAATATCGTGCGGATCGATGAAGCCCGACTGGTTCCACGCGACATCGGCCGTATTCATGTAATCGATCGACCAGGTACGCATCCAGCGATGAAAGCCTTTGGGGGAGAACTCTCCGGGATTGTTCGCCTCCCTCGGCGCAAGCGGCTCGAAGACACCGAAGGTATTGAAGTCCCGCAGCGTCCACGGAACCAGCGGCAGCGCGGCCAGAGCTGCGACCAGGATCGCCAGGCGCAGCGAACGAACCGAACGGGCGGCTTCGGGCCCTTCGCTGCCATACCGGAAGACCGCCAGCGCGAAAACCGCGAGCAGGAGCGCGCCGTCCGGACGCAGCAGCGTCGCGAAGCCGGTTGCGGCAGCCAGCGCCAGCAGCGGAGCCAGGGCGCTCCGCCCTTCCCGCGCCGCGCGCAGAAGCCGCGCCAGCGACCAGATGGCCAGAGTGACGCAGGCCATCGACAGGCATTCGGTCATACCCGCAGCGGCATAGGCGGCCGTGAACGGGCAAAACACGCCAAGGAACAACCCGGCCCACGCGGCACGGCGGGAAACCTCGGTTCTGAGGCAATCGAACAGCAGCCAGCAGGCGCCCAGATCGATGAGCACCTGCAACATCAGGGCCGCGTTGAGGCGATCGCGCCCGAAGATCGCGAATACCAGCCCGAGAAACAGCGGATATCCAGGCAGCCGGATCAGGCTGGGCACGATTTGCCCGGCGTGAACGAATCCGTAAATGCCGTGGTGGAACCAGTTTTGGGCGAGCTGCGTGTAGGCAGCGGTGTCGTCGTCGAGCGCAACCGGCAGCAACAGATAGTAGAGCCGCAGCGCCAGGCCCGCGGCCAGCAACAGCGCGACCACCCACGGCTCCGTCCTGAATCGGCGCAAGGCCACGTCCCCTTGTATCACCGGAGGAGCGCGGCGCGGCGGCGAAATCAGCGCTGAATTTACCGTCGGCCGGCGGCGATCTCTTCCGTATTCCGGGACATCCGCGCCGTGCGTTCGATCTTCTCCCAGTTGAACGGCCTGCCCTCAATGGCGCGCTTCAGCGTGCGGAACAGCACGACGGAGAAAATCTGCCGGTAGGAAAAGCGCTGCAGCCAGATGTGGAAGAGCAGCCACCCGTCCCCTTTGTTCGCGGGATGGCGAGGCTCCAGCAGAAAAGCAAGCGTGGAGGTAACGAAATCGATGAGGAGGAAGATGAAGAAGTAGGCCAGCAGCTTCTCGAAGCTGGCGGCGCTGGCGGCTTCCGGATGGAAGTGCAGGTCCACCAGATACTGGACGACGCCGGCCGCGAACATGATGTCGATGAGCGGCGATACCAGCGGAAACAGAATCTGGAAGACGAGAATGTTCGGCAGGGCGAAGAATCCCATCGCGCGATTCTTGCGCACCGCACCCCAGTGCTTGAAGACGGCCTGCAGAATCCCGAACGACCAGCGGAAGCGCTGCTGCATGAGGTCGCGCGCGTTCGCCGGAGCCTCGGTAAACGCCAGCGCGTGGTCGTCGTAAATCACCTTGTACTGATGCTCCAGCAGATTCATGGTCAGGTCGGCGTCTTCGGCGACGGTATTCACGGGATAGCAGCCGCCATGCTTGACCGCGCTGGTGCGCCACGCGCCAATCGCTCCCGGCACCACCGTGACGACGTTGAACAGATCCATGGCGCGGCGCTCGAAGTTCTGGCTGGTGATGTATTCGAGGGCCTGCCACTGCGTCCACAGATTGATGCGGTTGCCGACCTTCGCATTACCGGCCACGGCGCCCACGCGGGGGTCGGCGAACCAGCGGACCAGCCTGGAAACCGCGTCCGGGGCAATGACGGTATCCGCGTCAATCCCGACGTAGACCTCCTCGTCCACGTGGTTGAGGCCGTAATTCAGCGCCTCGGCTTTGCCGGAGTTCGCCTTGGTGAGCACGAGCAGCCGTTTTGCGGCAATCTCCTCCGAAAACGCCTCGCGGGCGACTTCGAACGTGCGGTCGAGCGAGCCGTCATCGATGACGATAACCCGGATGGCCGGATAATCCGACTTCAGCACCGACTGGATCGTCCGGACGATAACGACCTCTTCGTTATAGGCGGGAATGAGCACGGCCACGCGGGGTTGGTAATTCCCGGCCGGAACATGCCGTTTTCTGAGTCGCTCGATGAGGGCAAAGATGCCGATCAGCAACAGCCGCACGCTCATCAGGACGTCGCCGATAAAGAAGACGTCCACGAGGAAATGGGCGAAGACGGCGAAGAAGAAGAAGGCCACCCAGTCGATGCGAGCCTGCCAGCGCAAACTGGGCGCGATCGGCGGCATAACCTGCGCCCGCGATTTCCCCATCAGGTCCGACACGCGCACGAATTTGTAGCCGCGCGCGCGCAGGGTGGCGATGAGCATGGGCAGCGCGGCAACGGTCGCCGAGCGGTCGCCGCCACCGTCGTGCATGAGGATGATGCTGCCGCGCATCCACGGCAGCGACTTCATGGCCTGGATTTGCGCGAGGACGCTCTCGGTAATCTCCTGGGGGGTCTTCCGAGGATGCTCGTTCCAGTCGTCGGTGTCGATCTTGTCGCCGATGATGGTGTAGCCCATCTGCTGGATGCGATAAGCGGGCGCGGCTTCCTCGTTGGTATCGGGCTCCTGATCGATTGAATACGGCGGCCGGAAAAAGAGCGTGTGAATGCCCAGCTCCGCGGCAAATAACCGTTCCGTGCCGTTCAGTTCCAGCGTGAGTTGGCGGGGCGTAATTTCCGCGATATTGGGGTGGGTGAAGGTGTGGTTGGCGATCTCGTTCCCCTCGTCCACTTCACGCTTGACCAGGCCCATGTTGTTCATGGCCTCTTCGCCGATGATCATGAATGTCCCGGGCACGCGATACTGCTGCAGCACGTTCAGGATCCTGGGCGTCCAGGTGGGGTCAGGCCCGTCATCGAAGGTCAGCGCCAGCTCGTGCGGCTTGTATCCGTACTGCTCGATCGTGTAGGAATGCGGCAGCTTCAGCATGTCCTCGTCGATCAGCGTGTAATTGTCCGAGGCCATCTGGATCGTGCGCTTGCCCGTCTGCGGGGTGGAAACGATGCGCAGGATGTCCCCTTCGCCATCGGTGTTGACGTCCTGTCCCGGGGGCACTGTGTACAGGCGCTCGGGAGCATCCCTGGCTCCGGGATCGTTCCAGACCTTCCAGAGCGACGGATCCTCTTCGCCGAGCCGCCACAGGGCGAAGGTGCGGATGCCCATGAGGTTGCCGGCACGCATCTCGTTGAGGGCGGTCACCGCATCGAGAAACCACACCTGATGGCGCAGGTGAGTGTCCTCGTCCACGTAGGCGAACGAAGGATTCAGCTCATCGCCCGCCAGATGCACGTCCGCGCCCGCATCGTCCGCCAGTTGCCACGCATCCTGCACGGTCAGGTCGTCGACATTCACCACCCGGTCGGAAATCCTCTTCCCCTTCACTGCCGCAGGCATCCCCCAGTCGAATCCGTAATTGCCGATCCCGCAGATCAGCTTCTCGAGGGGCACATACCTGAGCGCGCGGGTCAGGTTGGCCTCAAACCACGGCTCGCTTGCCACGGGACCAGGATCGCTGGTCTCCTCGTGCTCGTCGTAGTTCATCAGGATGACGCCGTCGCTGTTGCGCGACATGGCGCGCAGCACCGCCGGCGGGGCCTGCGACTGAACGTTAACGTAGACTTTGAGGTTTTTCGCCTGAAAGTCGTGGTGCAGTTCGCCTACCCACTCCGCGTAGAGCTTCTGGTCCTCGTCCGGAACCTGTTCAAAGTCCAGGGCGATCCCGCGGTAGGACGGGTTCGCGTACAGGAACTTGTCGAGCTGGAGGTGCAGGCGGTTGCGCGCGACCGGATCCCGCAGCATTCGCCCGATCACGTCGCCGCCCCATTGCTGGGTGAGGGTGTCGTAATCGTTCAGCATGGGATAGAGTTCGGTACTCTCGTGGGCTGCCGCGATCGCGTCCTTCACCAGGTTCTGCGGATCGACGCTGTGAACTCCGTTGACATCCACCACGCTGTAGAAATGCACGGGGTACATGGGCGTGGCACCGACAAGGTTGCCGTCGGGCGAGATGACGTGGAGCCAGTCAGGAAACAGAATGTCGATTTGGCGGATGTGCGCCTTAAACGAGGCAAAGTCCTCGGAATCGTTCTCGTAGAACGCTGCGCGCAGTGGCTGGTCCTGGTTGGGCACCACGTCGGACGCGCGGCGGCGCGGGCGCAGGTGGGCGGGGCGTCCGGCGGTAGTCTTGCGGACCATCTCCTGGCGTTGCTTGAGCGCCCTGTAATTTGGCTTCTGCGTCGGCAGCAGCAGCTCCGGGAGGTTCTGCCGCGATATCACGCTAAAAATAAAGACCGCGAGAACCACCGTGAAGCCCACGACCAACACGTCGGTGAGCCGGCGGAGAACCTTCCGCCGCAATTGTCTGGGATCGTAGAAAACCTGCTTCATCGTTGGCCGAATATGCTTTCAATCGTACGACATGGCGCCCCGAACCAGCCCGGCAAATCCATCCGCTGCCGGCCCGAGTAACGAGCCGGGGGCACTTTTCCAATCCGCCGCAACCGGTTGACTGGTCTAATTATCGCAATGATCACTCCACGGCCGAACAGAACCGGGCTGGTGGTGCTCGCGCTGCTCGCCGGCGCCACCCTGCGCTTGTGGTTCATCCGGGCCTATCCGGAAATCGGCGGGGACACGTTCATCTACGGCGGGATAGCGAAAAACTGGATGCTGCACGGCGTCTACGGCATTTCTGCTCCCGGCGAGCCTCTCCACCCCACCCTGATCCGGCTGCCCGGTTATCCATTGTTTCTTCGACTCTGCTTCGCCGTCTTTGGCGTCGGGCGCTACTATCCTGTTCTGCTGCTCCAGGTGGTCATCGATCTGCTCACCTGCCTGCTGATTGCCGGCTTCGCCCGCCGGATCTACAGCGACCGCGCCGGCTGGTGGGCGCTCTGGCTGGCCGCGCTCTGCCCCTTCAGCGCCAACTACACCGCCGCTCCGCTCACTGAAACGCTGGAACTTTTCTCGATCGCTCTCGCTTTCTACGCTCTGCCGCGCTTCCTCGACAGCCCCGGCTGGAAGTGGGCCCTGGTGCTTGCGCTGGCCTGGAGCTACGCCGCACTGCTCCGCCCAGACGGCCCCCTGCTCGCCGTCGCACTGTGCCCTGCGATGGTCTTCTACGGCCGCCGGAAATGGGGTGCGGGAAGTATGGCGCGCTGGGCGTTCCTGTGCGGCGCCCTTTCCGTTCTTCCGTTCATTCCCTGGACCGTCCGCAACTGGCGGACCTTTCATGTCTTTCAGCCGCTCGCTCCGCGCTATGCCGTGGATCCAGGCGAGAGCACAAACCCCGGCTTCAATCGATGGACCAAAACCGTGTGCGCGGATTTTGCGTGCACCTGGGATGTTTACTGGAATGCGAACAGCGATCCGATCGAGCCGTCCACGCTTCCCGCCCGCGCCTTCGACTCGGCGGCCGAGTACCGCCAGACGGTGCAGTTGCTGGATGCCTACAACCAGCACTGCTGCCAGATCACTCGCCGCATCGACGCGGGTTTCGCCGCCCTGGCCGCCCAGCACATCCGCGCTCATCCCTTCGGCTATTACGTGGAGTTGCCCCTCGCACGCCTCGCGGACATGTGGCTGCGCCCGCGAACGGAAATGCTGTGGATCGAGGTGCGCTGGTGGCAATTCGAGGAGCACGAGGGGGAGACGGAGTTCGCGTGGGCCTACGCCGGCCTGAACCTCGCGTACCTGATCGCCGCTCTCGCCGGATTCCTGAGGCGACCGCGTTTCCGGGGCGCCATTCTGGCCTTCGTGCTGCTGCGCTGCCTGCTGCTCCTGACACTGGAGGCGCCGGAGCCGAGGTATACGCTTGAGTGCTTTCCGCCGCTGATCGCGCTCGCTGCCATGGCCTTCGGCGGCCGGGCGCGCGCACCGGAGGAGCAACCGGATGCGAAACCCGCTCAGTCGTCTCCCTGATCCAGCCCGAGCGGCGTGATCTGCAGCCGCCCCGTACACACGCTCATTGGCTGCGATACGGTAAATGTCCGCGTGGTGCCGGGCGCGGTCACCAGCAGCCGCGCCACGCT
>DAHUYD010000118.1 GCA_027315385.1 Acidobacterium sp. | reverse complement strand
CTCCGTGCTCCGCTCCGCATCGGAACCCTCATCCTCGGACTTGGAAAACGTGTAGGAGATCGTTAAGTCCAGCCCGTGGCTGAAGGGATGGGTCAGCGTGAACTGCGCCGCGTTGTAGTAGCTCATGCCCATGCCCGCAAGAACGTAGAGGGAGGAGAACTGCGACTGGAAGAAATGGGGCACCCAGTTCGCCGGCGCCGGGTAAAAACCGAATCCCGAAGACGCCGGACCGAAGAAATCCAGATCCGCCAGCGCGCTGGTGGCGCCCAGGTTCGAACGATACTTAGACCATTCATTGTTGAAGATTGCCTGCGTTGCGCTCTCACCCGCATAGTCGTAGCCTGCCATCCAGGGAAACACATCTTCAAAGTACTGAATCGGCTGGATGGTTTGCGTATTGCCAATCACGTACGGCGGGTTGGTATTGCTGTAGATGCAGTTGCAGCTCCCGTTGTTCTGGTCCACCTCGCGCGACAACTCGGTGCCCGCGTGGTAGTAATCGCCGCCGCCCTGCGGATCGACATAATCCACCGGCTCGGCAATGTCGAGTTGCTGCAGCAGATGCCGCCCCATCGTCCCCACGTAATCCGTTTCCAGCGTCCAGCCATGAAACTGGTGCTGAATGGACAGGTTGTACGCCTCGGTGTATGGCGTCTTGATCTTGCTGTCAAGGCCCCAGGTAATAGCAAAGCCCATCACGGGATCCGAAGGCGGCATGTACGGATAGGTCTGCGGAGAAACGCCAGCGCCATTCGTAAAGGGCAGTGTGCTGCGGTCCGTAAAGCGAGGCGCATCTTCGGAGTTGTAAGTACTCGCTGCATTCGTTACCGAGCCGCTGAGCCCGTAGGATCCGTTCTTGTCAAACTGGTTGATCAGTCCTTCGCCGAAATTGTCGTAGTAGATCCCGGCGCCCGCCCGGATCGTCCAGCGCGAGTTCGGAGCATACGCGATCGCGAGCCGCGGCGCGATATTGTCCTTCGACATCGGATAAAAGCCGGGCTTGCCGTAGAAGTTTCCGGCAGGCGCAAACGAAACCAGCGGCTCGTAGACCTGCCCCTTCAGTGCGTCGGCTTCGCGCTGCTTGTACCAGGTGTGGGTATCGATCGTCGGCGTTACTTCCTGACCGGTGGTCTCGTACGGCGTTTGCTCCAGTGTGTGGCGAATGCCGAACGTGATGGTCAGGTTCGGCAGCGGTTTCCAGGCATCCTGACCGTAGTACTCGAAGTTCCACGCCCGGAAGCGACGGGCCAGCGCCTGGCAGTTGGGCAGCAGCGTGCCCGAGGTCGCGCTGGTGAGCTGGTAGTTGTAGTAGTTGGTCACCGAAGGCACGTCGCCAATCAGGTTCGCATAGGCAATCACGTAGGAATTGGCAAACCCCTGGCTGTATGTCGGCTGGTTGGGACCCAGACTCGCGGGATCCGGCGGATTACCGCCCAGCCAGTACGGATTGCTGCTCCCCGAATTGCAGGAGACGGAATCGGACGTGCGGTTCTGGTCAATCAGCCGGTAGTTCGCTCCGAACTGGAAATCGTGCTTGCCGTGATTCCAGTTGAAATTGTCCACTACGTTATTCACCGGCACCGAAGCAACCGTATTAAACGTTTCCGCTGTCGCGGTGGACATGAATCGGAAATCCACGAAGCTGGCATTGCCGACGCCGCTGTTGCCATACCCCTGGCGGATGTAGCCATAACGGACGTCATTCACCAGGTTCGGCGAAATCGACCAGGTATCCCCGGCAATGATGCCTTTCGTATTGTCTTCGAGCACGTATGACGGAGGCTGTCCTGGAAATTGCTCCACACCGTCGCTGGTGTCTTTCTGTAGCCCGCCGCGCACAAAGATGCGGTGCTTCTCCGTCGGCGTGTAGTCCAGCCGGACGATGCTCGTGTTCAGGCTGAGGGGATCGGGCGAGGCGAATGTGAACGATCCGGTGTTATACCCGTCGCCCAGCAGCGTCCCGTTGGCCACAGGCTCGGTTTTGAAGTAGGAGATCGCGTTCGGATCCGGACCGGGCCCGAGGGGGTACTGGGTGCTCTCGCAGCCGCCCTGGCCGATGCATCCACTGTCCAGGGTGGCCACCTGGGCGCTGTTCAGCGTGACCGGAGCCCCTCCACCCGCGGGCTGATAGATCAGGTTGCCGTTCAGATACGACTGCATCGCCACTGTCCGGTTCACCGTCGCGTCTTCCGCCTGCCGCGTCGCTTCGTAATTCGCGAAGAAGAACAGCTTATCCTTCCTGATCGGGCCGCCCAGGTCGGCGCCGAAGATGTTGCGGATGAGCTTGGGGGGTACGTTCGGCAGTCCGCTGCCCAGTTCCGACTGCTTGACGAAGTAATCGTTGGAGACAGTGAGCGTCGGGCGGTTGTATTCGTACGCGGCTCCGTGAAACTGGTTGGTGCCGGATTTGGTAATCAGGCTGACCTGCGCTCCGGCGGAACGGCCTTCATCCACGTTGGAGTTGGAGGTGGCCACGCGAAACTCGTCTGTGGAGTCCTGCGTTTCGCGCAGCACTCCGGTGAAGGCATATCCATAAACCTGGTCGTTATCGTCGACGCCGTCATCGGTCACGTTGCCCTGGTCGGAGCGGACGCCGTTCACAGCGCCGCTGCGGCTGTCGCCAGTGGGGTTCAGCTCGGAAGCGCCAGGACCACCCGGCGTGCTGGGCATATAGAGAACGCCTGGCTGGAGCGACAGCAGATCGGGAACGTTGCGCGTCTCGCTGGGCAGCGCCTGAATGAGCGTGTTGCCCATGGAGTTCCCCAGCGAGTCGTCGGTGGTGTTCAGCGTCTGCGCCTCGGCGCTCACGTTCACCACCTGAGATACAGCCTTCACCGTCATGATGAAGTTCACCGTCGCCGGCTGATTAACCAGGAGTTGGGCGATCTTGCTTTGGCTGGCGAAGCCGGCCGCCGCCGCCGTGATGGTGTAGCGGGCCGGCTGAATCGCCGCAAAGACGTACCCTCCGGCCGAATCCGACGTCGCGGTGAACTTCTGCCCGTTCGCCGGATTGGAGATGGTGATCGTCGCGCCAGGAATAACGGCTCCGCTGGGATCCTTGACGGTCCCGCGCAAAGAGGTGGTTGCGATCTGGGCTGGGGAGTTTGCGACGAAAGCGAGCAGAAACAGGAATGCCGCGGCTGCGAAACAGCGTTTGGTCACTTTTTCCTCCAAAATAACTACAGTTTCCCGGGCTGGGACTCCGGCTGTTTCCATCCAGATCCGCTACATGGCGGAGCTTTTTGTCCGGATAAGTCCCCCATTGTGTACCCATTCACCGCGAAGTTCAAGCGGAATCTCCCACCGCTTGCCACAACGTTTCCCGCGCATAAATCCGATCGATTGCCGGCAAAGCGCTGTTTTACACCGCGCTTTCTGATATTTTGTCGCGGGCCTTGCGGCAATCGGTTTTCACGTGGACGATGTTTACTCCGTTCCTCTCGAGGGGCTATAGTTTGCCCATTGCGGTTTGGGCCCGCCCGCTCTGAAATCCGACGGCCCCCGCTGAGGGAGTTCGCCATGCCTGGCTCCGCTTTGCCCCCCTCCTCACAGGATTCGCCGGCCGAAACGGCGCGCCCTGGGATCAGCCGCCGTGGGTTCCTGAAAGGCGCCGGCATTACTGCCGCCAGCACGGCCCTGATCGAGGGCGTGCAGAGCCTCCGCGCGGAAACCGGCACCGCGGCACCCCCCGGCGTCACCGAACTCGGCCCGGGCCCTGTTCCCGTGCACCTGCACGTGAACCATGCCGAGCACATTCTCAATATCGAGCCCCGCACCACTCTGGCCGAGGCCTTGCGCATCGAACTGGGGCTGACGGGGTCCAAGATCGTCTGCGATCGGGGCGTCTGCTCGGGCTGCACCGTGTGGCTCGACAAGATGCCCGTGAACAGCTGCATGACGCTGGCCGTCGATGCCGTTGGCCACCACGTCACCACCATCGAAGGGCTCGCGCCCGAGGGCGGCGTTCATCCGGTACAGGCCGCTTTCGTCCGCCACGACGCCATGCAGTGCGGCTTCTGCACTCCGGGCATGGTGATGAGCTGCGCGGCTCTGCTGGAGCACAATCCTCATCCGACCGAACACGATGTGCGCCAGGCCGTATCAGGGAATTTGTGCCGCTGCGGAACGTACCCCAAAGTTTTCTCCGCCACGCTGGATGCAGCCGGCGAACGCCGCGCTTAGAGGAGAAGAATCATGTCGAATCGCCCGATTGAAGACGCGCTATTGGCGCAGGCTGGGGCAACGGTGCAGAAAATGGCGGAAATGCCGGTGGGGGTACCCGGCTATACGCTGCACGAGGAACGGCGCAAGATGCCTGTCACCGAACCGCCGGTCTGGCCGATCAACAAGGATCTGCAGTACGTCGGACACACGGCTCCTCGCTACGACGGTCCGGAAAAGGCGTCCGGGCGCGCCCGCTATACGTCCGACGTGCAGTTGCCGGGCATGCTATACGCGAAGTTCGTCAACGCCACCGTTCCGCACGCGAAGGTCCTGTCGGTGGACACGTCCGCGGCCGAGAAGTATCCCGGGGTTCGCGGCGTGCACGTGGTCCAGCATGTGCTTGGGCCGGCGGAGCTGCGCGACCCGGCTCTCGATCAGGGCCGGTACCCTGTCGTCCGCTTCGCGGGTCAGCCCATTGCGGCCGTGGCAGCCATCACACCCGCGGCTGCGGAAGAAGCTGCCGCTCTGGTGAAAGTTCGCTACGAAAAGCTGGCGTTCGTCGTCGACCTCGACAAGGCGCGCGAGCCCGGCGCGCCGCCAGTCTTTCCCGGTCCCGCCGATGCGGAAGGCAGCGCGGGCGGCGGAGGCGGCCCAACCGACGTGCATCAGACGGGCAACATTCACGGGCCATCCATCCATCGTGTCAACGACACGGCGCAGGGCTTCAAAGATGCCGACGTCGTGGTGGAAGGCCACTATGTCACCCAGGTGCAGACGCACTCGGCTCTGGAAACCCACGGCGTGGTGGCCGACTGGAAGCCGGGCATGTTGACTGTGTGGGCATCGACGCAGGGCACCGCCAGCGTGCGCGAGGAACTTGCGGGATTCTTCGATCTTCCCATGTCGCAGGTTCGGGTCATCACGGAGTTCATGGGCGGAGGCTTCGGCGCAAAATTCGGCGCCGGCAATCCCGGAGTGGTCGCAGCGGCTCTGTCGAAAACGACCGGCGCGCCGGTCCGCCTGATGCTCGATCGCCAGGAGGAGCATCTTTCTGTCGGCAACCGGCCCAGCTCCGACCAGAATCTCCGCATCGGCGCGAAGAAAGACGGCACCCTCACCGCCATCCATCTGGTCAGCTACGGCACCGCTGGATGCGGCACCGGCGCGGGATGCGCCGGGCCGGCCACGAATCTCTATCAGTACGCCTCCCTGCACACGGAAGAGAACGACGTCTTCATTAACGCCGGGCCGGCGTCCGCGATGCGGGCGCCCGGCCATCCACAGGGGGACTTCGCCCTGGAGCAGACCATCGACGAGCTGGCGGTGAAGCTCAACATGGAGCCGATCGATCTGCGCGACAGGATCGACAACCACCCGGTCCGCCGCGTCGAGCGCCAGATCGTTCGCGAGAGCGCGCTCTGGAAATCGCGTAATCCCGTGGCCGGCGCGGACAAAGGCCCCGTGAAGCGCGGCGTGGGTCTGGCTCAATCCGTCTGGTACCGCTTTGTTCGCATGAATTCCTCAGCGGAAGTTCGAGTGCATCGCGACGGCTCCCTTGAAGTCCTCTCCGCCGTGCAGGACATCGGATCCGGGATCAAAACCGTTCTTGCGCAGATCCTTGCCGAGCAATTCGGCGTGCCGCCCTCGCAGATCGCAGTGAAGGTTGGCGACACCAATTACCCGGTTGGGCCGGATTCCGGTGGCAGCGTTACCACGCTTTCGCTCACGCCGGCCGTGCGCGATGCGGCCTGGCAGGCGGCTCAGAAATTCCTCGCTGAGGTTGCGCCGGCCCTCGGCACTTCGCCGCAGGACCTGGTCCTCGCCGACGGCGAAGTCCGCAGCCGCTCGGGCAAGATGCAGCCGATCGGTTTCCGCCGCGCCGCCGCAAAGATGACCACCTCGCAAATCTCCGCACAGGCACGGCGCGTCCCCGACTACGACCCGAGCAAATACCTCACGTACGGCGGCGTCGACGTCGCGGAAGTCGAGGTCGATACGGAACTGGGCCGCGTCCATGTCCGCCGCGTGCTCTCCGTCCACGACTGCGGGCGTCCCATGAATCCCGAGCAGACCATCAGCCAGATCAACGGGGGCATCATCCAGGGCATCTCGTACACATTGTTTGAGGATCGCCTGCTCGATCCCAATTATGGCCTGATGGTGAATCCCGATCTCGATCTCTACAAGATCGCGGGGGCTCGCGAAATCCCGCAAATCGACGTCCGTCTGGTGGAGGCCTACATCGGCCAAAGCTCCACCGACGCTTCCGGCATCGGCGAGGCCGCCGGCGTCGTCTCCATCGGCGCGGCGGTCGGCAATGCCGTCTACAACGCTGTCGGCGTCCGCGTCCGCCGCACGCCTATGACACCCGCCGTCGTCCTCGCAGCGCTCCGGCAAGGGGGAACACTCGCATGAATCGATTCGTCCTGGCAGACTGCACTACCGTCGACGCCGCGCTCTCGCAGCTGAAAGACGGCGCCGTGGTAAAAGCCGGCGGCGTGGACCTGCTCGACCGGATGAAAGACGGCATCGAAGAGCCGCCGAAGCTCGTCAACATCCGCAACGTTGCCGAACTGCGCGGCATTCGCGAGACGCCGCAGGGCCTGACCCTGGGTCCGCTCGCCACGCTCGCGGAAATCAGCGAGCATCCCTCCATTCGCGCTCACTATCAGATTCTGTCCGACGCCTGCGGTCATGCAGCCACGCCCCACATCCGCAATATGGCAACGGTGGGCGGCAACCTCCTGCAGCGCGTGCAGTGCTGGTACTACCGCTCGGCGGAGTTCACCTGCATCCGCAAAGGCAAAGACCTTTGCTTTGCCTTCGACGGTCTGAATCAGTACCACGCCATCATGGAGTACGACGGCTGTCCTTCCGTCGCGCCCTCGTCAGCCGCGGTTGCGCTGCTCGGGCTTGGCGCCAGCGTGGATCTGACCTCAGCCAAACGCGGCAAGCGCACCGTGGGCATCCGCGAATTCTACGTGGTCCCCGACGCCAACCCGACGAAGTTCACTGTCATCGAGCCGGATGAGCTGCTCACCGCGATCGTGATTCCCCGCCCCGCGCCCGGAACCCGCTCCGCTTACCAGAAATACGGCGAGAAGGAGAGCTTTGACTGGGCCATTGCCGACGCCGGCGTTGTGCTCGAAATGGATGGCAACATTTGCCGCCGCGCCGTCATTACGATGGGCGCTGCTTCACCCGTGGTGCGCCGCGCGGCGCAAGCGGAAGCCGCGCTTGCCGGCAAGCCCATCACGGAAGAGACAGCCCGCGCCGCCGGACGCCTCTCCATCGAAGGCGCACAGCCACTCTCGAAGAACGCCTATAAACTCGACCTTTTCCCTGTCGCCGTTTACCGCACCGTTCTGTTTGCGGCCGGATTGCGCGATCGCGACCCCAGCGCGGCTGGATAGTTCCAGGAGGATCACTATGAGCGCCACGACTTCCGCCACGCAATTCTGCCAGTGCCTCCGGACCAAGAACCCTTACGGCACAACGCCTCGCAATGCCGAAATCTGGGTTCCGGGCATCGCCGCCGCTTCCAGCTATTGGTGCCTCCGCACCATGGGCCCGGCCGGCCCTGACGACCACTTCGTGCACCTGTCAAGCTGTAAGCCGGGCCGCGCGTGCTACAGGGAGCCGGAGGAATAATTGTTGCTGGTTCGGATTCTCTGAACCTCCCCGGTATCGATAAGGTCTTTCGTATCCTTGTTTGCGAGTGCGGGCGAAAGCGGCGTGACCGCCGGGTTTTTGCTGTCCTCTGACCACGAGCCGGTTGCGATATCCAGACACGAACCGTATGCTTTTGGCGTGTCTGCCACGCTTGTCGAATGCGTTCCCAATTTCTCCGAAGGCCGCGATTCGGCCAAAGTCGATGCCATCGTTGAGGCCATGAAGATTCCTGGCGTCCATCTGCTCGATCGCGAGATGGATGCCGACCACAATCGCTCGGTGATCACCATCGCTGGTGAACGCGAGGCAATCCAGGAAGCGGCCATTCGCGGCGTGGGTAAAGCCGCGGAACTGATCGACCTCAATGTGCATCAGGGGGCCCATCCACGCATGGGCGCGGCGGATGTGGTGCCGTTCATCCCCATTGAAGGCGTCACGCTGGAAGATTGCATCGCGATGGCGCGTCACGTGGGCGCGGAGATCTGGAAACGCTATCAGGTTCCGGTATATCTCTACGAAGCCGCAGCGACCACGCCGGAGCGCCAGAACCTCGAAAACATTCGCCGCGGGCAATTTGAGGGGATTCGCGACGAGATTGCGACCGTGGCCGCGCGCAAACCCGATTTCGGCGAGCCGCGCGTCCACCCCACCGCTGGAGCTACCGTGGTGGGCGCACGCAAATTCCTCATCGCTTATAACATCTTCCTGAACACGCCCGATGTGAACGTGGCGAAGCGAATCGCGAAGGCGGTGCGCTACTCCTCCGGCGGATTGCGTTTCGTCAAGGCTGCCGGGTTTTTGGTGCGGGGGCAGGCGCAGGTTTCCATGAACCTGACCGATTTTGAGCAAACACCCATTCATCGCGTGTTCGAAGTCGTAAAGCGCGAGGCCGCGCGCTATGGCGTGATCCCCGTCTCCAGCGAAATCGTCGGTCTCATCCCCAAGGCTGCGCTGGAACAAGCCGCGGAATGGTATTTGCAGGTGGAGAACTTCGATTCGTCGCTGATTCTCGAGAACCGCCTGGCCGCGGTGACGGGCGGCAAGATGGCGGTTGGCGGATTGCGCGCCGGAGTGGAGCCCTTCATCGAGCAACTGGCCGCTCCCACCGCGACTCCGGGCGGAGGCAGCGCAGCGGCGGCAAGCGGCGCCATGGCCGCCGGTCTGGCATTCATGGTGGCGTCCATATCGCGCGGTAAGAAGGCTTACGTTCAGTACGAAACGCCGCTCAGCGAAGCGATTGCGCGCCTGACCACGCTGCGTGACGAGTTGAAGGCCGCGGTGGATGCCGACGCAGAGGCCTACAACCTGGTGATGCAGGGGTATAAGAAGGCCAGGCAATCGGAGGACGGAGGCGGCGACCTTGCGGCCGCGCTGCGCCGGGCGGCAAGTGTGCCGCTGGGTGTAGCGGAAGGCGCTGCTGAAGTGGCGCGAATCGCGGAGAGGCTCAGGGCTATCACCAATCCGAAGATGAGTTCCGACCTGACGACTGCGATTGCGCTGGCGCGCGCAGCGATTGAGGGCGCGAGCGCGAATGTCGCGATCAATCTCGAATCGATGCAACAGGACGCGCCTCAGGATGCGTTTATCGATCAGGCGCGGCAGCGGCTGGGTAATTTGGAGGGCGTTAAGGCCTGAGGAACTGCGCCGCTTTTTGCCCGCCGATCCACACTTCCCGCACCGGATTCGCTCCCAGCGTATAGACCAGCTCACGCCAGTCCGCTCCGTGCAGGACGGCAAAGTCGGCGGGCAGCCCCGGCTCAATCCGCCCGGCATCGCGCAGCCCCAAGGCGCTCGCGGAGTTGGCTGTTCCGGCGATCAGCGCCTCCTGCGCGGTCAGCCCATTCAGCCGCACGGCCAGGGCGAGCGCCATCTGCATGGAGAACAGCGGACTGGATCCGGGATTCAAATCCGTTCCCACCGCGACCGCCGCTCCGGCATCAATGAGCTTGCGCCCCGGCGCGGGCGGCAATCCCAGGTGCAACGACACTCCTGGCAAAATCGTCGCCATCGTAGCGCTCCCCGCCAGCATCGCCACCTGTTCCGCGCCGCACGCCTCCAGATGATCCACGCTGAGCGCGCCCATCTTCACGCCGAGTTCCAGTCCGCCCACCCGGTGGAACTGTTCCGTGTGCAGCTTTGTCCTCAGGCCCTGCGCGCGCGCGGCAGTCAGCATCCGTTCCGCTTCAGCCGCGCTCCACGCTTCTTTCTCCACGAAAACGTCCACCGCCTGCGCCAGCTTTTCGCGCGCAGCCTGGGGAATCAGCTTCTCGCAGACCGCGTCGACATAAGCCTCGCG
>DAHUYD010000077.1 GCA_027315385.1 Acidobacterium sp. | reverse complement strand
CGGTACTTGCCGCTGATATCGCTGTCGCCGTTGCTGCCGATGAGGTCGGCGACGGAGGTGACCACGGCGGTGTTGCCGTAGATGCGGATGTGGATGTCGCTGAGATCGAGTTTGGCAATGCTGACGGTGCCGGCGCGGCGCTGGGCCAGAGCCTGGGCTTTATTCTCGACGGTGCCGTTGGAAGTGATGCCGATGTAGTCGTCGGAGAGCAGGTTGTTCATCTCCGTTACATTGTTGGTAACGATGGCCTGCCGCCACCGCTGCTCGAGGGTTTCGATTTCCTTGTGGATAGCCTTATTTTCATGGCGAGCAGCCGCCCATCCCCCCGGACAGGCTCCCGGAAGAAGCAACACGGCAAGCGCCAGCGCGATCTTCCGCGAGTGGGAAGCGATAAGGAACGGGCGATGCATGACCGTACCGGATGGTAGCCCCGAGGTGAGCAACGCGTCAAAAGAAAGCAACCAACATGGCCGGATTCGCCGTGAGTGGAGAATCATGAGAGGTGAGCTGCCTCATTGCCCATTACCCTATCAGACGCGGCGGGGACAGAGACGATTGCATCAGCGACGGCCGCATCACCCGACGGGGCAGAGGTTCTCCACCTGGCGGTCGAGCATCAACTGATACAGGCCGGCGACCACCGCGGTCTGGAAGTGTTTCGAGGCGCGATGCGCTTCGAGCGCCTGTTCGTCCCTGTATTGCTCGTAGATGAGCACGGTGTCCGGTTCGCCGTCGACGGTATGGGCCACGTAGGTGACGCAGCCGGGCTCGTTGCGGGAGGCAGCCGCCAGCGCGGCCAGCAGTTCGGCCACGTGCTGCCGGTCCTCGGGACGAAACTTCATACGGACAGTGAAACTAATCATAAACACCTGTGCCGCGACCTTATCCGATTCTCAGCGACCGGCGATGCGCTGCATAGCATCGCGAAAATCCGGCAACTCCAGGGTCTGATCGCGATCAGGCCCGGTGGATACGATGCCGATTCTGGCGCCCGACTCGCTTTCCATGAAACGCAGATAATCCTGAGCTAATTTTGGCAGATCGTCAAATGCACGGACCCCTTCCGTGGAGGCCTTCCACCCCCGGAGTTTAGTGTAGACGGGGCGAATGGATTCGATGCCGCGAATGTCGGCGGGCAGGCTGTCGCATTTTTCGCCGTCGATTTCATAGCCGGTGCAGACCGAAATCTCGTCCAGATCGTCGAGCACGTCCAGTTTGGTTACGACCAGCCATTCGGTGCCATTGATCTGGTTCGAATAGCGGAGCAGCGGCAGGTCGAGCCAGCCGCAGCGGCGCGGACGCCCGGTAACCGCGCCGTATTCCTGGCCACGAGCGCGCAGGACATCGGCGGAGCGGTCGTGAATCTCAGTGGGGAACGGACCCTCGCCCACCCGGGTGACGTAGGCTTTGGTGACGCCGATGACCGTGCCGATGCAGGTGGGGCCGACGCCGGTACCGGTGCAGGCGCCCCCCGCCGAAGCCGACGACGAGGTGACGAAGGGATAGGTGCCGTGGTCGATGTCGAGCAGCGTGCCCTGAGCGCCCTCGAACATGACGCTTTGATTTTCGGCCAGCGCGCGATTGAGCAGCAGCGCGGTATCGGTGACGTAAGGGCGGATTCTCTCGGCCGCCTGGGCGTACTCTTCGTACATTTGCGCTGGATCGAGGGGCTCGGTACCGAAGAGCGCGTGGGCTATGGCATTCTTCTCGCCGCAGGCGTTTTCGATATGGGTCTTCAGCAGCGCCGGATTGAGCAGGTCGACGACGCGAAGGCCGTTGCGGGCCATCTTGTCTTCGTAGGCGGGGCCGATGCCACGGCTGGTGGTGCCGATTTTCTGGCGGCCGGGCGCGCTCTCCGCCGCCAGCTCGATCATGCGGTGGTAAGGCAGAATGACCTGCGCGCGATTGGACACGAAGAGGCGTGCGTCTACGTCAACGCCCAGTTCGCGCAAGCGGCCTGTCTCCTTCAGGAACGCCATCGGATCGAGGACGACGCCGTTGCCGATCACGCCGCGGCAGCCCGGGCGGAGCACACCGCAGGGCACCAGCTGGAGGATAAATTTGTGGCCGTCGATGATCACGGTATGCCCGGCGTTGTGGCCGCCGGCATAGCGTGCCACCACCGAGAAACGCTCGGAGAGCACGTCGACGATTTTGCCTTTTCCCTCATCGCCCCACTGGGCGCCAACTACCACTGCCGATTTGGCCTGGGTCACCGGATTGCCTGCTTTCCTTTCCGCTTCTCGGTGGCACACGTTTCCCGTGGTGCCTTGTGCCTGTTTACATGGTGCTGAAAGAAGCCGTGGGTGGGCCGGATGCGGAAGATCAGTCCATCCGATTCCTCATGATATATCGGCGGAGCGGACGGGAAAAGATCACGGCTGTGCCTGACGATTCGCGGGGCCTCAGGAGCTACTATGGCTGCATGCCTTCGCAGCGATTTGTTCCTGTCCTGATTGCCGTCGCCCTTTTCTGCGCCGTGCCGCTGGCCGGACTCGGGCAGCTGCCGGCAGTTCACGTTGGCCGTAAAGTGCTGAAGCGCTATGTCGGAGAATATCGCGAGCAGGACGAGCCGGCCATTGACATTTCCGTTTTTCGCGAGGGCGACGAGCTGTATTTCGAAGGGCCGCGCACGCCGCGCACGGATTTGACGGCAAAGTCCGATACGGCGTTCAGCGCGTGGAATGGCAATGCGACCTACACGTTCGTCACCGGCAACAACGGCCGGGTGACGGCCGTTCGGTTCTCGTCGGCCAGCGAACAGGATCTTCTGCCGAAGGTCTCGTCGCACCCGGTACCGAACCATTTCCGGCCGTACTCGCGGGAAGAGGCGATGATCCCGATGCGGGACGGGATCATGCTGCATGCGGTAATCCTGCGGCCGAAAAATATGCACCAGCCGCTGCCGTTCCTGATGGAGCGAACCCCTTACGGCGTCGGCGGGAACACCTCGGACACCATCAACGAGCGCTACACGGCGCTGGCGCTCAGCGGGTACATCTTCGTGATGGAGGACATCCGGGGCCGGTACGGCTCGCAGGGAAAATTCCAGATGAATACCCCGCTGGCCGACCACCATGATCCGCATGCGACAGACGAAAGCACGGATGCGTACGACACAGTGGCGTGGCTGGTGAAGCACATCCCGGATAACAACGGGCGCGTGGGCGTCGTGGGCGTTTCCTACGGCGGTTTTCTGGCCGCCGAAGCGGGCATCGATCCCAATCCGCACGTGAAGGCTATTTCGCCGCAGGCGCCGATGACCGATGCCTGGATGGGCGACGATTTCTTCCACAATGGGGCCTTTCGCGAGACCTATGGCTACGACTACGTGCTGGGCATGGAGTCAGGCAAGGAGAACGAGTTCGGCAAGCTCAAAGAGGACGCGTACACGTACTTTCTGAACGCGGGCTCGTTTGCGGCGGCGGGCAAGCTCGCGGGCGCCACCGATCTGCCCACGTGGAAGGCCTTTGTGGATCATCCGGCGTACGACAGCTACTGGCGATCGCACGCGGTGCAGTATGCGCTGACCACGCTGGCTGTGCCCACCCTGGAGGTGGGCGGCTGGTGGGACCAGGAAGACCTGTGGGGACCGCAGGAAGAATATGCGGTGCTGGAGCCGCACAACCAGCCGAACGATCCGATGCACCGCGTGTACATGGTGCTGGGGCCGTGGTTCCACGGAAGCTGGTCGCAGTCAACGGAGCATCTGGGACCGGTGGATTTCGGCCAGCCGGCAGGCGATGAGTTCCGGGAGAAGATAGAAGCGCCGTTCTTCGCGTATTACCTGAAGGGCCAGCTGGGATTCCACGTCCGGAACACGGCGACGTTCGAGACCGGGACGGATCGCTGGATGGATTACAGCCAGTGGCCGCCGAAGAATGCCGTGAACCGGAATCTGTATCTGGATGCGAATGGCTCGCTGAGTTTCGACGCCCCAACGAACTCGCACGCGTTTAGGGCGTACGTGTCGAACCCGGCGGATCCGGTGCCGTACCGCATGCGGCCTGTCGAGGCAACCTACGCGCCGGGGTCGCACTGGTACACGTGGCTCGTGCAGGATCAGCGGCCGTATGCGAAACGCCCCGATGTGGCGACGTTCGAGACCGCTCCGCTGAAGCATGATGTGACGGTCACGGGCAACGTGATCGCGGATCTGATCGCATCGACCTCAGGGACAGACAGCGACTGGGTGGTGAAGCTGATTGACGTGTTTCCGGCGAAGCCCGACCCGTGCTCGGGATGTACGCGGATCGATCCAGCGGCGGCTCCGTACTTTCATGCCGATCCGGATGGATATGAGCTGATGATTGCGGACGAGATCTTTCGGGGCCGGTATCGCAAGAGCTTCGAGCATCCGGAGGCGATCCCGGCAAGCACGCCGGAGAAATACATATTCAGCCTGCACGCGGCGGATCACGTGTTTCTGAAGCGACACCGGATCATGGTGCAGGTGCAGAGCACGTGGTTCCCGCTCTACGACCGCAATCCGCAGACATTTGTGCCGAACATTATGACGGCGCAGCCGGGGGACTATAAGACGGCGGAGCAAAGGATTTATGCGGGGTCGCACTTGGTGCTGCCGGTGGCGGGGGAGCGCTAAGACAGCTGTCTATCGCGCGCTGGAAGGAAAATGCAGGCGCAATAAGCCCGGCCCCTCTCGATGAACAAAGCATCTCTACAAGGTCTTGAGGTAGGCCTTGGCTTTCTCCAGCTCCGGAAACAACTTTACCTCTTCCTGAAACGCGCGCGGATGCACGCAGCGGCGCCCGTTGCGGTGCTTCACGGGGTGCCGGAGGTGGAGCATCTCGTGGTACATCAGGTACTCGATGGCATAGCGGGGCGTGTCGCGGCAGTCGAAGACGCGGCTGACCATGATGGTGTTGTGCGCGGAGTCGTAATGGCCCAGCAGGCGGCGCGCGGTGACCTCGCTCCAGGTGAGCTGCGGGCGGCCGAGCAGCCCGAAGAAGAAGCGGCGGTTCAGCGACTCGAAGACTTCGTCGAGATCGTAGTGATCGCCCTGTGCCGTCACGATCCGCTTGCGGCCGCGCGTCTGGCGGATCTGCTCGCTCTGGCGCACGACGGCCTCGCTGGTGGTGAACCGGCGATATCGCTGCGCGATGCGCGGGTCGATGGGCTTGCGATAAAGCTTGGCCAGCAGGATATGGGCGATGGCGCGCAGAATCGGCTCGGGCGCGCCCTCCAGCAGATCGGAAAGGCTCACGCTGACCTTGCCTTCGCGCAGGCGTATGGTGGTGTTCAGCGAGGTGAAGCGGCGGAAGCGTACTTCAAGAGGAGGAATGGGTGCGCGCGGGCGCAGGGCCCGGTATTCCTCGACAAAAAAGGCGGCGATATCGGGGCTCACTTCAGTCCGAGCCTCGCATACACATACGTGGAAATCAAGGACTGGCCGCGACTGGCGATCGAGGCAGCGTTAGCTGGTTCTCGCGAGTCCGGGCCGCGCCTGCCTGTCCGGTACGATAGAAACATCCCCATTCCTCGGAGCATCGCTTGCAGGAAACCGCCACCGAACGCGTGATTTCGCCGGCGCGCAACATTGAGGGCAGCCTGCGTCTGCCCGGCGACAAGAGCATCTCGCACCGCTGCGCTCTGCTGGGCGGACTGGCCGAAGGCGTGACGCGGCTGACGAATTTTTCTACCGGCGCGGACTGTACATCGAGCCTCGGCTGTGTGGCAGCGCTCGGTGCTCAAGTGGTGCGCAAACCGGACGGGGCGGTGGAGATCTCGGGAACCGGCGGGCAGTTCCGGCCGCCGGCCGAGCCGCTGGACTGCGGCAACTCCGGCTCGACCATGCGCATGCTGTCGGGTCTGTTGGCCGCGCAGACTGGGAGCTTTACGCTGGTGGGCGACGCGTCATTGAGCCGGCGCCCGATGGACCGCATTCGCAAGCCCCTCGATCAAATGGGCGCGCGGCTGGATCTGACCGAGGGCCATGCGCCCATCCGGATCGAAGGCGCAGCGCTCAGCGGGATCGACTACGCCACACCGATTCCGAGCGCACAGGTGAAGACGGCGGTGTTGTTTGCGGGTATGCAGGCGCGGGGCACAACCATCGTTCACGAAACCGTGCGCACGCGCGACCATGGCGAGCTGGCGCTGCGGGCGTTCGGCGCGTCGCTCGAACGCTCAAAGGATGCGGTGTCAATTGCGGGCCGGCAGAAGCTGCACGGAATCGAAGCCGAAGTCCCCGGGGACATTTCATCAGCCGCGTTTTTCCTGTGCGCGGCGGCGCTGTTTCCGGGATCGAACCTGATCTTCGATGCGCTGGGGCTGAATCCCACGCGCGCCACACTGCTGGATGTGCTGACGGCGCTGGGCGCGCATATCGGCGTGCTGAATCTGGAAGAGAAACACGGCGAGCTGGTGGGCACCGTGCAGGTGAACGCGCCGCCGCAGGGCATGGGCGGAACGACGATCTCCGGCGCGCTGGCAGCCCAGCTCATCGACGAACTGCCCGTGCTGGCGGCGATTGCGCCGTACACGCGCAGCGGCATTCGCATCCGCGACGCGAAGGAGCTGCGGGTGAAGGAGTCGGACCGGATTGCGCTGGTGGCTGCGAATCTGCGGGCGATGGGCGCGGACGTGGAAGAGTTCGAGGACGGGCTGGATGTGCCGGGCGGCCAGACGCTGCACGGGGCGACCATCGATTCCGGCGGAGATCATCGGATTGCGATGGCGTTTTCAGTGGCGGCGCTTCGGGCCGAGGGCGAGTCGCTCATTCGCGGCGCGGAGGCAGCGGCGATCTCCTTTCCGGAGTTTTTCGATCTGCTGGAAAGCGTGGCCGAGCGGTAGAGGAACAGCGAGTTAGCGAGATGCGACCATGCAGCCGCTGACTCGGTAACCCGCTGAGCTGTACTCTTCCCCTACTTGACCGCCGCCAAAATATCATCCAGCCTGTCCGGTATGTTGGGAACGCGCTCGAGGTGGGGAACGCGCAGACCGCCGTGGTAGTCGATATCGACATTGACCACCTTGTCCGCCTCCTTCACCACGAAGTGGATCGGCGCCGTGTCTTTTTCCGCCTGCAAAATCGCAGCCTTGATGGGATTGCCTGACTCTCCCGGCGCGCTGAGGGCGTTGCCGTTCACGGCCAGGATCGTCATGCCGGGGGTCAGGCCGGCTTTGAAAGCGGGGCTGTCCCACTGCACGCCGGCAATCATGCCGTCGCGCATCACGCTGAAACCCAGGGAAGTGGCGTAGCTGGTGCCGTAGCGCCGGAATGCGCCCGTCTTCGCCCACGCCGGGACAGTATCGTTGTAGACGAGCTTGTAGCCGCCCTGGGTGAATCCGGCGACAGGCACCTGCGGATGCAGCTGGTACACGAGCGTGCGGAGGAGCGTCGCCCAGTCGTATGGCTGCACCTTATTCAGCGCCTGCACGATGTTGTTGAAGTCGTACGTAACGGTGAGGTAGCTGCCGTTGTCGATGCCGTAAAACTCTTTGGCGAAATCGTCGAGGGACTTTTTGCCGCCGCTCAGCTCGCGAATCTTCGTGTCCACGTCGAGCCAGACCAGCACGCCTTCCATGTAGTAGTCCTCGCTGCGCGACCAGCTCACCCAGCTCACCGGGCGGCGCTCAGAGAGGATCTCCTGGTTGGTGGTGTCCACCAGCGGCCGCCAGTCGCGGCCTGGGCTGTCTTCAAAGTTGGAGGCGATGCCGGCGAAGACGTCTCGGGTCTGCTCCGGCGTTCTCATGCCCGCGCGCGCGGTGAGCACTTCCCCGTAGTACTGGGTGAGGCCTTCGTAGACCCAGAGCAGGTCGTCCTGCATCGGCACGTTGAAGTTGGGCGTCCACAGATCGTTGGGGCGGCGGAATTTTCCGTTCCAGGAGTGCGTATACTCGTGCGCCAGCAGATCGCGCTCGTAAACGCCGGCGTTCCAGTCTGTGAAGTAGTTGTCGCGGGTGCCGTCCTGGCTGGACTGATGGTGTTCGAGGCCTTCTCCGCTGAGAGTGTTGCTGAGAAAGAAGAGAAAGTCGTAGTGGTTGTAGTGGTGCGAGGCCCACAGTCTTTGTGCCTGCACGGCCAGGTTTCTATGGTCCTGCAGTTCCTCGGGCGTAATGTCCAGGGATTTCGCGTTATCTCCGAAGACGTCGAGATGAACGTTGTTGTCCGGACCGGTGGAAAGATCCTCGCGCAGGAAGTATTTGCCGGTTCCCAGCGGCGAATCGACCAGCGTGTTCAGGGTGGTCTCTTTGAAGCGAACCGTGTTGCCGTCCTGCGATGCGGTTTCGAGCGCCGTGGCGTATTTCCAGCCGTCAGGAAGAATGGCCGTCGGCATGACGTGTATCTCGCGGGAGAAGTGGCCCGCGGGGTAGAGGACAACCGTGTTCCACGAGAGGTCGGTCATGGTATCCGACATCTGCACGGAGCCGTCCTGCGGACGAATGGCGGAGAGATAATCGAACTTCACATTCAGCGAGGAGACGCCGTTGGGCACGTCCACGTGGAAAGCAAACATATTCACGCGATCCCGAACCCAGGGAATACGTTGGCCGTTGCCGGTGATGAAGAGGCCGGCGAGATCCTGGATGGGGCCTTCCGGCGCGTGCTCGCCGGGAATCCACTGCGGATAGAGAAGGACGAGCCTGCCGGCGCGCACGGGGATGTTTTCGTCCACGGTGACGACGCGATCCGTGGTGTTGGTGAGGTTCACGGTGAGATCGATCACGCCGGGGTACGGTGTGTCGGCCGGAGCGGCGATGGGAGGCGGCAGAGGAGCCGGCTCAGGACCGGCGGATGTCTGCGCCGCGGCGCAACTGCTGAAGGCGATGGCGAACGCCGCGGCAAGGGCGGCGGAAGACAGGCAGAATCGGCACATTTTGTCTGAACTCCGATGAGATGGTTGCAGGCCTGAAGCAGGAATTCTACAGCAGCGCAGCAGTGGGTTGCCGGGGCCTGGCCCATCCGGGACGGCTGCTACGCCTGCTCTCTGCGCGCCTTTTCCCGCTCGAAAAAGCGCTCCATGAACTTTGTGTCGAATTGGCCGCGACGGAATTCCTCGTCGCGGAAAATCCGCTGATGCAGCGGAATGGAGGTGTGGATACCCTCGACGATGAACATCTCAAGAGCGCGCTGCATGCGCGCCATCGCCTCTTCCCGCGAGGCGCCGTGGACGATGAGCTTGGCAATCAGCGAGTCGTAGTAGGGGGGGACGACGCCTTCGGCGTACTGGGCGGTGTCGACCCGAACACCGTTACCGCCTGGTACATTGAAAGCGGTGATGCGGCCTGCGGAAGGTGTGAATTTCTCTGGATGCTCGGCGTTGATGCGGCACTCGATGGCATGGCCGTCGATGGCGACGATGTCGGGAACCACGCTGGAGAGTTTCTCGCCCATGGCGATCTTTAGCTGCGATTTCACGAGATCGATGCCGGTGATCATCTCGGTAACGGGATGCTCGACCTGGATGCGGGTGTTCATCTCGATGAAATAGAGCTTGCCGTCCTCGTCCATGAGGAATTCGACTGTGCCGGCGTTCTGGTAGCCAACAGCTTCGAGCGAGCGCTTGAGAGTTTTTGCCATCTGCTCGCGGAGCGCGGGAGTGACCTGGAGGGAGGGGGCTTCCTCGATGAGCTTCTGATGGCGGCGCTGGATGGAGCACTCGCGCTCGCCCACCGACATGACGGTGCCGTGCTGATCGGCGAGAATCTGAAACTCGATATGGCGAGGGCGCTCGATGAACTTCTCCATGTAGAGGTCGCCGTTGCCGAAAGCATTCGCGGCTTCGGTCTGCGCGGCCTGAAAGAGCCCAGGAAGCTCGTCCGCCGAACGGACCACGCGCATCCCGCGGCCGCCGCCTCCGGCGGAAGCCTTCAGGATGACGGGATAGCCCACAGTCCTCGCCCATTCCAGGGCTTCGCCTTCGCTCTGGATGACGCCTTCGGAGCCGGGCAGGATGGGCACCTTCGCCCGCTTCATGGCCTGGCGGGCTTTTTCCTTTTCACCCATGAGGCGGGTGACTTCCGGGGGCGGGCCGATGAACTTGATGTTGGAGGCGCGGCAGACTTCGGCAAAGTTGGCGTTTTCGCTGAGCAGGCCATAGCCCGGATGGATGGCATCCACGTCGGCGATTTCAGCGGCGCTGATGACAGCAGGGACGTTAAGGTAGCTTTCCGCGGAGCGGGGGGGCCCGATGCAGATGGCCTCGTCAGCAAAGCGGACGTGCAGGGAATGGCGATCGGCCTCGCTGTAAATGGCCACCGTGCGGATGCCCATTTCCTTGCAGGCGCAAATGACGCGCAGGGCGATTTCGCCCCGATTGGCGATGAGGACTTTTCGCATAATCAGGAAATTCGCAGCGCAAAGAGCGGCTGGCCGTACTCGACGGGCTGACCGTTCTGGACGAGCCGTTTGACGACTTCGCCGGCGGCATCGCTCTCGATCTCGTTCATGAGCTTCATGGCTTCGACGATGCAGAGCACCTGACCCAGATCGACGTGGTCGCCGATTTTCACAAAGGCCGGAGATCCGGGCGAAGGCGACTCATAGAAGGTGCCGACGATGGGAGATTTGACGATGTGGAGCGAAGCGTCATCACCAGCTTGCGCCTGGGGCTGGGAGGCTGAAGACGCGGCGCCCGCCTGCAGGGCAGGAATCGCGGCTGGAACGGCAGCCGGCGCCGCGGGAGCCTGCGATGCCAGCAGATGCGCCAACTGGGACAGGTCCACTCCGCCGTCCGGCGTGAACTTAATGCGGACCTTCAGATCGCCGCGCTCCAGTTCAAACTCGCCGATCTTGTGGTCTTTGAGGAACTCGATGAGCTCCTTCAGCTCTTTTGTGTCTTCTGCTTTCATCGTTTGGCCCTTGCGCGGGCGTCGCCCGGGTGAATCTCGATCCAGTTTGTTGTCGCCGGCGTAAGAACCCGGCACCCGGTCGCGGTGACCGCGACCATATCCTCGATCCGAATGCCGAATCTTCCCGGCAAATAAACGCCGGGCTCGATGGTAATCGCCATGCCCGGCTGCAACTTCGTTTCCTGCCTGGCCCCCACGCGGGGGAACTCGTGAATTTCAAGGCCCACGCCATGGCCGGTGGAGTGGGTGAAGTATTTTGCCAGCCCAGCGCGGCGCAGGACAGCACGCGCCGCTTCGTCCACTTCGCCACAGGTTGCGTTGGGCGTTACCGCGTCCACCGCTGCCTGCTGCGCTTCCAGCACCGCATCGTACGCGGCTCGCTCCTCGCGGCTCGCCCGTCCCATGTGGACGGTGCGAGTCATATCGGAGCAATAACCATTGAGGATAACACCGAAATCCAGCGTGACGAAGCCGTTGCCGGGCAGCGACGCAGGGGTGGCGCGGCCGTGGGGCAGGGCCGAACGCGGGCCGGAGGCGACGATGGTTTCAAAGGACATGCCGTCGGCGCCGAGGGAGCGCGCCCGGTACTCGAGTTCGGCGGCCAGGGCGATCTCGGTCAGGCCATTCCGCATTTGGGGAACGATTTCCTCGAAGAGGCGACAGCCGAGCCGTGCCGCATCCTCCAGGGCGGCCAGTTCCGCGGCATCCTTGACCATGCGCAGGCCGGAGACGATCGGCGAACGGAGAGGCTGGAAGAATCTGCGGCGCTTCTTCGCATCGACGGCGGAGGTCATCAGGTGCAGGTCGGCTACGGTGGTATGGGTGGCATCGAAAGCCGCGTGCGGGACTCGATCGGCGAGGAGCGCGCAGGCCTCTTTCAGGGCGGAATGCTTCGCTATCACGACGCGCACGCCGCGCGTCTCCTGGGCGGCCTGCGTTGTGTAGCGGCCATCGGTGAACAGCACAGCCTGCCGCGCGGTGACCGCCAGGGCGGCGTTGGAGCCGGTGAATCCGCACAGCCAGCGGACATCGGAGAGATGGGTCACGAGCAGCCCGTCGACCTTTTCGATCTTTAGGGCGGACCGCAAACGAGCCCACCGCCGGTCGGAGGAATCCGGTCGCATCACGATAAATAGTACCGTCTGGCGAAGCGATCTCGCTAATTCATGCGGTGCAGCCGGTCCGGAGCGGTATACTGCGAGTCGCAACTCATCGAGGCTCGCTATGCTACGCAGAATTCAGTGGACTTCCGCCACGCAGGCTGCGGCTCTCGCCGCGCTGTTCCTTCTACCGTGGGCCGCGAATGCGCAGAGTACGGCTCCGGGCATTCTGGGCGCGGCCCAGGCCGGCAAGCTGCTTCCTAGCTCGGTCTACTTCGCCGGGCAGAACGCCACCACGCAACTGCGCAATTCAGCCGGGGTTCGCTTCACCGACGGCCAGCTCGCACTGGCCGTCCTGGTCGACAGCTCCGGGTACTCGGGCGCGGTCGCGCAGAAGTACCAGGGCTATCTGCTCACGGGGGTGCCGCTGGATTTCGGCGGCCACCGGCTGATGGCGGGCGCCTACGGCATGGGCGTGGTTCACGGCCAGCTTTACGTCATGGACCTTGGCAATCACAATTTGTTCCATACCACGGCGACGCATGACGCACAGATGCATCGGCCTGTCCCGCTACAGATGCTTTCCGGGGCGACGCCGGGGACGTATCGGCTCTGTCTGGGGCGCGAATGCGTCAGCTTTGACCGGGCAAAATGATGTCGCAGGTCCTGTTCTGAGGAAAGCTGCAGGGGGCGCGGAGGACCGCCGAGGGCACGCCGCGGGGATCCGCGCTGCCCAGGCCGTGGTCCGTCCGGCAAGTTCTTCTTGAGACGATTCGCGGCGAGACCCATCTAAGGCACAGGGAAGAATTTCCAGCGCTCCGCTTATCGCTGGGTGGCGGCTGCGAGTTTTGGTATCTCGGGAAGGACGAAAATATGACGATTCGATCGAAATCCGTGGCTTTGGCCGCTGCATTGCTGCTGGCGCGCGCCCCACTGGCCATCGGTCAAAACGAGGGACAGGGACAAGGGAGGGCGACGGTCACCGTTCTGCCGAGCAACGGCAATGCCGCTGCGGCCAGAGTTCCTGAGAACGCCGTGCACGTCTGGGTGGACGGACATAAGGTTGCGGTCGACACGTGGCGATCGAGCAGGGGGAGCAGCGCTCCGGTCGAAGTGGTCCTGATGATCGATAATGGCGCGCGGGAGAGCCTGGGGCGGGAGTTAGGCGACATCAGGCACTTTCTGGAGTCGCTGCCTCCTAACGCGAAGGTCACCCTGGCGTACATGGAGTATGGGCGCGCCGCCCTGGCCGGTCCGCTGACCGCCGATCACGAGAAGGCCGTAAAAGGGCTGCACCTGCCGGTGGGAGCGCCGGGGATGAACGCCAGCCCATATTTCTGCCTCTCCGATCTGGCGAAGCACTGGCCGTCGAACGACCAGTCAGCGCGCCGCGAGGTGATCATGATCACGGACGGCGTGGACAACTACGAGC
>DAHUYD010000053.1 GCA_027315385.1 Acidobacterium sp. | reverse complement strand
CGTCCCGCCGTAGGACGACAAGGGTGTGGACCGGCCAGTTCCGCAGGGGCAGCGTAGAATTGGGCAGGCAAGTATGGCCCTGCGCGATCCGCTGCATTTCCGTGAACCTGAGGACGAGCCAGGTCCGGCGGACGAGTACGGTCAAGCCCCCCCCTCCCCCGACGAAGACCCTGAAAGATCGGCGCAACCTGACGACCCGGATGGGGTTAACAGGGATATGGCAACCGTGGCTCTTGACCAGGGGTTGTTGGAAGCTGCCAGTGGCGCGACCGGCTATGTGCCGGGGCGGGCCGACCTGCGGGCGATGAGCGATGCGGAGATCATGCTCCGCGTACGGGAAGGGGACGACTCAGGCTTCGATTTTCTGATCGAGAAATACCGGAAGCCGATTGTGAGCTTTATGTACCGCATGGTCCACAATCAGGCAGTGGCCGAGGAACTGGCGCAGGAGGTGTTCCTGCGGGTGTACCGGTCGCGCCAGACGTACCGGGCGGAAGCGCGGTTTTCGACGTGGCTGTACCGGATCGCGACGAACCTGGGGGTGAATCACGCGCGGGATACGCGCCACGAGCGCACCGCGCAGAATGTGTATCTGGACCAGCCGGATCCGGAAACAGGGACGACGCCGGACGTGGCGGACGGCCGGCCGGACGCGGAAGAAGAGCTGGTGAAGAACGAGCGGATGCGGGCGATCCGGAAGCATGTGATGGCGCTGCCGGAGCGGCAAAGGATGGCCGTACTGATGCACAAGTATCAGGGGCTGGATTACAGGGAGATCGGCGCGGTGCTGCATCTGAGCGAGTCGGCGACGAAGTCGCTGCTGTTTCGGGCGTATCAGACGCTGCGCGAGAGGCTGAAGGATTTTGTCGAGGCAAATTAGAGCCGCGGGGCGCGGCTGGAAACACTGAGGTACTGGTTATGATCTGCCGGAAGGCGAAAGCGAGTTTGCCGGAGATGCTGCTGGCGCCGGAGCAAGCGGGAAGCGAGGTGCGGGAGCATGTGAAGGGCTGCCCGGATTGCGCGCGCGAGCTTGCGGAGCTGCAGGCGACGATGGCCGCGCTGGACAGCTGGCCGGTGCCGGAGGTTTCGCCCTGGTTCGACGGGCGGCTACAGGCGCGCCTGCGAGAAGAGCGGGCGGGAGCCCCGGCAGGGTGGCTGGAGCGTCTGCGGGGACGGATGGTCTTCGGCGAGAGGATGGCATTACGGCCGCTGGCAGCCGCGACGCTGGCGCTGACGATCGCCGTGGGTGGCGGAATTTACGAAGGGTTTACTGCTCCGCAACCGGTGGCCACGCCGACGGAGGCGGCGTCGCCGGTGATTCGGGATCTACAGTCGCTGGACGAGAATGCGCAGGTCTTTCAGGAACTGAACACGCTGGACCAGGATTCAGGCGGCAGCGGCGGTATCGGGGCTGCCCATAACAGTCTGTAGTGGGCCTTATGCATCGGGCGAAGGCTGGAACGGGCGACACGGCCGGCCCAGTATGAAATTTGTCTTCGGGGAGAGGGACGATGAATTCCCGGATCAGGAACAGGGCGGGAAGCCGCGGCTGGCGGCTCCGGCGCGGAGGTGTGTCCGCTCTGGTTCTACTGGTTTTGGGCCTGCTCGTCCCGGCGGCTCCAGCCTGGGCACGCGGCGGAAGGGGTTGGCAGCGGCATGCGGAGGCGGCTCGAGCGGGGCGTCCGGGTCCGCCGGCGAAGCCGCAGGCTCAAGGCCGGCGGGGTGCTCAGGGCGAAGCGCGTCCGGCGCTCGCGCGACGAATGGCCCCGGGGACGGGCCGAGTTGCTGAAGTGCGTCCGGGGCAGGCGCATCTACCGCAGTGGCTGGCACAGCACCAAAATCTGACGCCCGCGCAGCAGGAGAACCTGCTGCGTCGAGAGCCGGGCTTCAGCCGGCTGACTCGGAGTCAGCAGCAGCGGGTGATGAATCAGCTTCGTTTTCTTGACTCGCGGCCTCCGGCGTACCGCGAGCGGATGGCGCAGCGCAACGAGGCCTTTGAGCGGCTTTCGCCCGAAGGCAAACAGGATGTTCGGGCTGCTGCCCAGGCTTTCCGGCAGATGCCAGCGAGACGGCAGATGGCAATGCGGCAGGCGTTCAACGATTTGCGCCAGCTACCTCCGCAGCAACGAGAGGAAATCCTGAGCTCGGCACGATTCACGCATACGTTCACGCCCCAGGAGCGGCATGTGCTGGGCAGTATGCTGTCCATTGAACCGTATCCGGGCGCCGGACGTTAGAGTACAGCGACATAGAGCCTGGTGTGGTGCTCTATATGGACAGCATCTGGCACACCTGGCCTGGCGTCCTCGCCGCAAACGCTACCGGCGCAACAGGTTACGGGCCAGGAACAGCACGTTGGCAGGGCGTTCGGCGAGGCGGCGCATGAAGTACGGATACCACTCGTCGCCGAAAGGAACGTAAACGCGGACGCCATATCCCTCTTCGACCAATGAACGCTGTAGATCGCGGCGAATTCCGTAGAGCATCTGGAACTCGAACGTGGAGGGATCGATGCGCTCGGCGCGGGCGAATTCCTTCGTAGCGGCGATCATGGCGGGATCGTGGGTGGCGATACCGTGAAAGATGCCGCTCTTCAGCAGCATTTTCATCAGCGCAACGTAGTTAGCGTCAACGTCCTTTTTGTCGGGGAAGGCGAGGCTGGGCGGCTCCTTATAAGCGCCCTTGCAGAGCCGGATTCGGATGCCGTCTTTCACCAGCGCGTCGATATCGCCTGCGCTGCGGCGGAGATATGCCTGGATGACAATTCCCACGTGGCCGCGGTTTTCCGGGGCGGCATGGAGGTTGCGGACCACGTCGATTGTCGGCTGCGTGTATGCAGCGCCTTCCATGTCGACGCGGACGAAGTTCCTGGCCGCGGCAGCATGACGGACGAGTCCGGAGACGTTTTCGAGGGCGAGAGCAGGATCGAGATCCATGCCCATCTGCGTCAGTTTCAGGCTGACGTTGGCGTTGAGGCTGGATGGCGCGATGGCATCCAGGAGCCAGTGGTAGATTTGAGCGGCCTGGCGAGCCTGGCCGACGCTGGAGACATTCTCGCCCAGGCTGTCGAGGGTGACCGAAAACCCCTGCTGATGCAGGGCGTGGGCCGCCGTCATCGCATCTTCTATGCGGAATCCGGCGACAAATCTGGCGGACATGCGGCGCCCAGGGACAGAGCGCTCGACAAAGCGGCGAAGCAGGGAGTTACCCGAAAGGGCGATAAATGCGGACCGCAGAAAAGACATAGAACTCCGATTTGGGGCAAGCGTTCATTTTTGCACAAGACTTTGATGACGCGCAGATATTCACAGACGTTTCCTCGCCGAGAGTACCGTCCTGGGTGACAATGAAATTAGTGATCGCTGGTGCGATTTGTGCACGGCGACAGAAATTTCCACAATCTGTTCGGCAAACGCGCTGGATATCAGGCCGCATCCAACGCGTTGAATTATCGAATGACGTCGCAGCGCGGAACACGATCGGGGATGTTTCGCAATTTTCAGCTTCAGCAGCGCTCAGACAACACTTCGCGGAAGCCATTTCGCGGAAACCACTCGGAAGCGCAGAAATAATGGAGAATTTCTGATGGTGAGCAATTGCGCAAATCCGAACTGCGGCAAGCCCCTGCACTATCTGCGGGAGGGGCGAATCTTTGTATTTGACGTGCCAACCGGGATCGAGGGACCGAACGGAAAGCGGACTCGACGGCTGGAACACTTCTGGCTGTGCGGCGAATGTGCGCAGAAGATGGTGATGCAGCAGTCTGCGGAGGGCATCCGCGCCGTAAGCCGGCCGCAGTCCCGGTTCCGCCGGGAAGTGACGGCAGCGACGCAATACATGGCGTCGTAGTTCCCGGCTGAAGCCTCACTTCCAAAACGCCCCACGTGGGCGTTTTTGCTTTTGCGCTAAAGCGATTTTGCGGATTGGCGGACGTCGAGGCTGCGCGGGAGGGCGAGCCACCTCAAGGGGAATCGGGGCGAGTCAGGAGATTTTGCGAGGGTCGCCGCGGCGCATTCTTCCGTCGATTTTGGTTAAACGGGGCTGCCTGCGGGCAGCGACGGAGGCGGGATCCTTCTTTGTCTGTTCCGTGACCGCACAGCTATGGCTATCCTCCCACTGCTGGAGGGAGCCGTCGTATTTTGAGACGAGCTTTGAGTTGCCACAGCTCGCGCAGATGGAGCGAATCATCAAGCGCGATCCGGAGCGCTCCAGCGTATGCGTGAAGACAGGAAGGGAGGACATTGCAATTCCGATCGGGACTGCCTGTATATTCTGCCCCGGTGAATGCCGCCGACAGCGCCATTGTGCGCCTGTTGGGAGGAGGCGGCGCGGAAAAATGCGCGAGGGCAATCCATGCATGGACCCCGGTGGCCAGGGTTCGTTGACGGTTCGATCAACGGCCTCTATAGTCAGACTATGAGTTTTTGCCCGCGTCTCGTCGCTGCTCGCGTGTGTTGTTGCACGCTGCGCCGGCCTTGCGGGTAAGCCTTCCCAGAGAAGATACCCATAAGCCCGCGCTTCAGCCTCTTTGCTGACGCGGGTTTTTATTTGTCCCCAGCCGATTTCGGAGAGTTTGCGTGAAAGATCAGACCGTAGCGTCGAAGCGTGCGATCCAGCGGGCACGATGTAGCGTGGCGCGAGCATTCTGGCATCCGGAACGGCGACATCGCAGATCATCGCATCACGTTTAAGGAGCCGAGGATATCCCCGCATCGGGGGGCACACGAAGGCGCTTACTGAGCAGGGGCCGTGCGGCGGCGGCCAATGGGAGAGGATCGATGAGACTGGAGGCGGAAGCGAAGGAGTTTCTGCGGCAGAGGTTGTCAGGCGGAGCGCCTGGCCGGCCAGCGGAAGAGGGCGGAGCCTGCGTCACCTGCAGTTTTCAGGCGGGTGGCATGGTGGTGCTGCACCTGGTGCGGGAGATTGTGCCGGAGATACCGGTGATTTTCCTCGACACCGGTTATCACTTTCCGGAAACGCTGGCGTATCGAGACCGGATGACGGCGCGGTGGGGCCTCAACCTGATCAACGTGTCAGCGGCGAAAACGGTGGCCGAGCAGGAAGCGGAATTCGGAATTTTGAACCAGACTGCGCCGGACCGCTGCTGCGCGATGCGCAAGGTGGAGCCGCTGTTTCGCGCGCTGCAGGACTATGGAATCTGGCTGACAGGGCTGCGGCGGCAGCAGTCGCAATCGCGCGCCAGTCTGCAGATGGAGGAGACGTTTGTGCTTCCCGGCGGACACGCGCTGCGCAAGCTGAATCCGCTGGCGGCATGGACGAGGCGAGACGTGTGGGATTACGCCGCGCAACACAACATTCCACTGCTGCCGCTGTATGAGGAGGGGTATGCGAGCATCGGCTGCGCGCCGTGCACCAGCCTGCCGGTAAACCCCAACGATCCGCGATCGGGACGGTGGGGCGGCGAGAAGCTGGAGTGCGGGATTCACCTGCAGGCGGAGAGAGGGCTCTAGCCGCGGCGGAAGCGGCGCAGGCCCGCGGCGGTTCCGGCGGCGGCGATGATCTTCAGAATGTCTCCGGCGAGGAATGGGGCGACGGTCATGGCGAGGACTGTCATCGCTGGCTGGCGCGTGAGGATGCCAAACCAGAGGGCGCCGGAGAACAAAATGACCATGCTGCCTGCGGCTGCCGCGAACGCGGAAACCGCGAAAGCACCGCGGGCGGATTTCGTCCGGAGGAAGCGGCGGCGGAGAAAGCTGGTCAGCGCCGCGGCTGCGGGATAAGAGAGCAAATAGCCGCCGGTGGGGCCGAAAATGTGGAGAAGGCTAACGGTGCCGGTGGGCGCGAGAACCGGGAGGCCGGCCATGCCTTCGACGAGATACAGCGCCATCACAGAGGCCGCCATGCCGGGGCTGAGCACCAGGGCGAGCAGCAGAACCGCAAAGGTCTGCAGCGTGACGGGCACCGGCGTGAACCACAGCGGGAAGGCGATATGCGCGCAGACCGCGATCAGCAGAGAGCCGAGAACGACGGTGACGGCGCGGCGCGCCAGGGCGGGCAGAGGGAAAGAGCGGAGAAGGCTGGGGCTGGCGGATGCGGGTGAGGCAGGATTCATGTCGGCTCCGGAGCAACGGTCCTGGGGTGCGGCTCTGGTGAGGGGAGGCGGGGCTCCCCTTCCTTCAGCCATCATATTCGCTGCAACGAGAAAATGCCTCAGAGATGCTCGTCGGGATGCTCTGCATGGGAGCGGACACCGCGGCGATGCTGGACGATGTGGCGGGCAATGCCCGCCGCAGCCCCCACCAGAGCAACCGTGCAGGCTACGTAGACGGAATACAGAACAAACACAGGGGTCAGGATAGCAAACCAGCCCAAGGGTGGGGGGAGCCGATTGTGGCTGGGCGGAATTCCCTGTAAACTGAAGGTTCTGCGCCGCGGCAGCAGCCGTGCGCGCGCACATCCCGCGGATTTTGGCCATGAGGGCCGGATCGCGACACATTCGGAGAACATCATGGCTCAGGTTTGCTATATTTGCGGCAAGGGTCCGCAGTTTGGCAACAACATCTCGCACGCGCACAACGTGACGAAGCGCCGCTGGAACGTGAACCTGCACCCGGTGAAGGCCAAGGTGGGCGGCGGCAATAAGCGGCTGCGCGTCTGCTCAAGCTGCCTGAAGGCGGGCAAGGTCGTTAAGGCGTAAGGGCAGCCAGGAAGCGGTCGGCCAGGGCCGGGGAGCTAAGAGGCGGGTAGTCGGAACGGCGCCGCGCAGTGAGGCGGGAGCGTTCTGGGCTGGATTAAGGCTCCGGGTGAATGCGGCCCCAGGGCGGCGTCCGGGTGATGGCGATTCGGATATCCGCTTCCGGCGCGCTGTTGTCGAACCGCACTCCGTTGCCGTTTCGCACGACTCCCAGCTTCTTCCAGAGGGCAGCCAGGTCAACGGGCGCCGGCTTGTCTGCCATGCGGCGGTAGAGCCGCTCCAGGACGTGCGTTCCGGTGGCTCGATCGCCGACGCGGAATACCTTCCGCAGAGGCCAATTCCGATTGATTGCGCCTCCGGCTGCGAGGATGCCGCGCAGCGCGTCGACGAGGCCTTCGCGATTATGCGTTTTCTCGCGGATCATCACGTCCGCCAGCAGGCAGAACTGCGCTCCACCCCAGTAGGTGCGTCCCCAGGTGTGGGTGCGATCGAGGCCCTCGTCGCCGGGTTGGGGATTGCCCTTCGGCATGTCGCGCATCATGTCCCGCCAGATCTTCTCCGGGGCCAGAAACCCAGCCTGCACGCGAGCCACGGGCTCGACGTAGACCGCGATTCCTTCCTCGATCCAGTGGTGTTCGCTTCTTTGATTGGGGAAGGCCGTGTGTACGAGCTCGTGGGTCATGGTCCAGTCGCGCATGAGCTGATCGGCAGTGGTGTGCTGTCCCACGCGCATGAAATGGAAGGCGGGGAAGCCTCCAACATTGCCCCAGGTGGCGCCGCTGAGGACGCCATCCGCGCCGGGAACGGGCCGGATGAGGATGCGATCGCGGGGTACGGGAAAGCGTCCATAGTATGTAGCAACGGCGGTTGCGGCTCTCCTGACCCAGGCGAGATACTGCGCGCGGGTGAGGTCGAGCGGGCCCGGGGCAAAGTCCACCTGAAGGGTCGCGCCGGCGATGTGGAAGGTCTGGGAAGAAGCAACGGGTGCGTCCCAGGGAGGGCCGAAATGGTGGGGATGCCAGTTTTGCGCGAAGGCGGCGCATGCGCTGAAGATCAGAACCGCGGCGAGCAGAGCGCAGTGCGGGACGAGCGCCCGGTCCCGCACCGTCACTTCGCCTTCTCGCCGGATTTCTCAAAGTTCAGAGCGGCGGAGTTGATGCAATAGCGCAAGCCGGTTGGTTGTGGCCCATCGGGGAAAACGTGGCCGAGGTGAGCCGAGCAGCGGGCGCAGGTAACCTCGACACGACGCATGCCGAGGCTGGTGTCTTCATGCGTCTCGACAGCCGCTGAATCCGCGGGAACCCAGAAGCTGGGCCAGCCGCTGCCGGAGTCGAACTTGGCTTCGGACGCGAAGAGCTGGGCGCCGCAGGCTACGCAGTGGTATGTGCCGTCGTCGTGGTTGTACGTGAGGGTGCCGGTGAAGGCCGGCTCGGTGCCTTTTTGCCGGGTGACGTAATACTGCTCAGGCGTAAGCTGAGCGCGCCATTCGGCTTCGGACTTTTCGACTTTGGCCGGTTTGGTGTCGGACATGCGGAACTCCTTCGCACCGAGAGGCGCGGGGCCTATATTGTGGCGATGACTTCGATTTCGACGAGGGCGTCTTTGGGCAGGCGGGCAACCTCGACGGTGGAGCGCGCCGGGGCGACCACGCCATCGGTGGCGAGATACTGGGCGTAGACGGCATTCATGGCGGCGAAATCGTTCATGTCCTTCAGGAAGACAACCGTCTTAACGACGCGAGGAAGGTCTGACCCCGCCGCAGCCAGGACCGCTTTCAGATTTTCCATAACACGGGTCGTCTGCTCAGTGACGCCACCGGGAACCACTGCGCCGGAAGCTGGGTCGAGGGCGACCTGGCCGGAGCTGTAAACAAAGTCGCCGATGCGCACGGCCTGAGAATAGGGGCCGATTGCGGCAGGGGCGGCCGAGGTGGAGACGCGCGACTTCTGGTTGGCGGAGGGGGGAACGGCAGTACCCGGACGGAGTTGGTTCATTCCATGATTCTGCCGGGGCGGAGGGATGGATGGCAAGGCGGGGCAACCGGGCAGTTTGGAGATGCGGGGAGAGGTACGACGGGATAAAATCAGTACGTCCCATGAAAAGCGCAGTTTCCAGAATCGTGCGTCCGGCGGTGAGCTTGGCGTGTTTAGTATGCTGTGCGGCCGCCATGGCGGCACAGACCGCCGCCTCGGCGGATCCGCCAGCGGCGAAGAAGGCGGCGGAGGCATCGCAACCGGCGCGGAGCGGGTCCGGTGGAGCGGATAACGGCCAGTTCACAATTACACAGAACGTGAACGAAGTTTACCTGGTCTTCTCCGTGACGGACAGCCATGGGAGATTCATCAGCAATCTCCGGTTGAGCGACTTTGCGCTGCTGGACGACCATCGCGCGCCGGAAAAGGTCTATAGCTTCACCCAGCAGACGAATCTGCCGTTGAGGGTGGGAATTCTGATCGACACCAGCTCATCGATCCGGCAGCGGTTCGAGTACGAGCAGCAGGCGGCTAAGGCGTTCCTGTTGCAAGTGATTCGGCCGCAGTCCGACCAGGCCTTTGTGGAGGGGTTCGACGTGAGCCCGGACTACCGGCAGGGGTGGACGAACAATCTGGATTCGCTGGCGGCCGGCATCGATTCGCTGCAGCCGGGCGGCGGGACGGCTCTGTACGATGCGGTATACAGCGCGTGCCGGGACAAGCTGCTCACGTCGCGGGGGCAGGAGCCGGTGCGGAAGGTGATTGTACTGATCTCGGATGGCGATGACGATCAGAGCCACGCGTACCTGGACGACGCGATCAAGGAATGCCAGCGGGCGGACACAAACATTTACGCCATCAGCACCAACGCGAGCCCCAGCCGGGACAAGGGCGACGACGTGCTGAACAAGATGGCGCTGGCAACCGGCGGCAAGGCATTTTTCCCGACCACGGTTGAGGATATGCCGGTGAGTTTCGAGCAGATTCAGAAAGAGCTGCGCAGCCAGTACGCCCTGGTCTACAAACCGGCGGATTTCAAGCTGGACGGCTCGTTCCGGCCGATTTACCTGTTCTGTCTGGACCGGCGATATAAGGTGCGGGCGATGCAGGGGTACTTCGCGCCCAAGGGGTAGGCGGGGTCGAGTCGCTTCCGAACAGAGAAGGAGAGCCCGGTATGCTACCGGGTTCCTCGGATTTCAGGCGCCCAGCATCTTCAGGAGCGCCGCTTGGTCGATCACGTTTACGCCCAGTTCCCGCGCCTTGTCGAGCTTTGATCCCGCCTCTTCGCCGGCGACGACAAAGTTTGTCTTTTTACTGACTGAGCCGGAGACGCGGCCGCCGGCGGCTTCAATTTTGGCCTTTGCGTCCTCGCGGGACAGATTTGGCAGGGTACCGGTCAGCACAAAAGTCAGGCCTTCAAGATGCGAAGTCTTTTTTCGCTTCTCAGCGGTCATGATCAGGCCGGCCCTTTGGAGTTTGTTCACGAGCTCGCGGTTCCGGGATTCTTCGAAGAACTCGCGGATGGCCTGGGAGACGCGCGGGCCAACCTCGTTGACGCCTTCCAGATCCTCGGCGGAGGCGGACATGAGCGCTTCGATGGAGCCGAACTCCTCGGCGAGAAGCTGCGCGGTGCGCTCGCCGACGAAGCGGATACCCAGGCCGAAGAGAACACGCGCGAGTCCGGCTTGTTTTGAGGCTTCGATTTCTTCGAGCAGATCGTGGCGCTCTTTGGGACCGACCAGCGCCTGGGTGCGTGTCTTCGGCTCGCCGTTTTTTTTGTCAGTCGTGGTGACTTCGTGCTGGAGTTGTGCGAGGGCGCCGTCGGTGAGGGCATAGAGGTCTGCGAGGCTGCGGACGAGGTTGCGATTCAGGAGCTCGGCCACGACGGCTTCGCCGAGGCCCTCGATGTTCATAACGCCGCGGGAAGCGAAGTGGAGCAGGCTTTCCCGGAGGCGGGCCGGGCAGTCGATGTTGACGCATCGGTAGTCGGCTTCGCCGCCGGTGCGGACGACTTCGCTGTTGCACTCCGGGCAGTGCGAGGGGAAGTGAAAGGTGCGATGGCCGCGAGGGTGCTCCTTGTCGTCGATGACCTCGACGACTTTGGGGATGACGTCGCCGCCACGCTCGACTTTGACGTAGTCGCCGATTTTGAGGCCGAGACGCTCGATTTCGCCGGCGTTGTGGAGCGTGGCGCGGCTGACGGTTGTGCCTCCGATGGAGACGGAGGTGAGCACGGCGACGGGCGTGAGCTTGCCAGTGCGGCCCACCTGGACCTTGATGTCTTCGACCTGTGTGATGCCGCCGCGCGCGGTGAACTTGAAGGCGACGGCCCAGCGTGGCGCGCGGCCGGTGTAGCCAAGACGCTGCTGCACCTGGGTGGAGTTGACCTTAACGACGACGCCGTCGATTTCGTAACCGAGGGTCTCGCGCTGGTTTCCCGCGCGTTCGACAAAAGCCAGCACATTATCGATGGTGGGCATTGCTTCGCGGTGCGGATTCACGCGAAAGCCAAGCGCGGCGAGGGCGTCCAGAGCCTCAGCCTGCTCGGGCAGCAGATCTTCGCCACGCTCGTTCAACAGAAAGTACGCATAGAAGTCCAGCCGCCTCTGGGCGACGATGTTCGGCTCCAGCGTGCGGATGGTTCCGGCGGCATAATTGCGGGGATTGGCGGCGGGAGCCAGGCCCTGCGCCTCGCGCTCCTCATTCGCTTTGCGGAAGGCAGCGAGGGGCATAACGACCTCGCCCCGGACCTCGAAGTTCGCCGGGACACCCGCTTTGTGCAGTTGCGCGGCGGAGACGGAAAGGGGAATGGAGCGGATGGTGCGGACGTTGGAGGTGACGTCTTCGCCGGTGGT
>DAHUYD010000048.1 GCA_027315385.1 Acidobacterium sp. | reverse complement strand
GATTATCGCCGCCGGCGCGCTGACGATGCTGACCTATGTGAGCGGACACGTCACGTTCGCAGATTATCTCGAACTGCAGCGGATGCCGCTGGTGAGCGAGGTGACGGTTTTCGGCGGTGCGATGACGGGCGCGGCGATTGGATTCCTTTGGTATAACGCGCATCCGGCGGAGATCTTTATGGGCGATGTTGGATCGCTGGCGCTGGGCGGGGCGCTGGCAACGGTGGCGGTGGTGATCAAGCAGGAGCTGCTCCTGCCGTTTATTGGAGGGGTCTTCTACGTTGAGGCGATGTCGGTGATTTTGCAGGTGGGCAGCTTTAAGCTGCGGGGGGGCAAGCGAATTTTCCGGATGGCGCCGCTGCATCATCATTTCGAGCTGCTGGGGTGGTCGGAGTCGAAGGTGATTGCACGCTTCTGGATTGCAGCGCTGGTCCTGGCGCTCTTCGCATTGACGACGCTGAAGCTGAGGTGAGGCAGGAATCACGGGCTACGGTATACGGTATAAAGGGGGCTCAGCGGCGGTTGGGATGCAGCGGTAAACGCGTCAACCGTAACCCGCGGACCATCGGTGGATATGGAGCTTAAAGGGAAAAAAGTACTGGTGGTGGGCCTGGGAAAGTCGGGCCTGGCGGCGGCGCTGTTCCTGCGGCGGCAAGGCGCTGTGGTGACGGTGTCGGACGTGCGCAGCGCGGAGGACCTGGCGAAGGAAATCCCGGCACTGATCGATGAGGGCATTGCGGTCGAGGCCGGGGGGCACGGGTTGCTGACGTTCCGCCGCCAGGATTTGATTGTGGTGAGCCCCGGGGTGCCGCTGGACACGCCGGAACTGGCGCAGGTGCGGAAGTTCGGACTGCCGGTGATCGGAGAGATCGAGCTGGCGGCGCGCTATCTGCGCGGCAGGGTGCTGGCGATTACGGGGTCGAACGGGAAGACGACGACGACTTCGCTGTGCGGCGAAATTCTGAAGGCGGGGAAGTTGCCGGTACAAGTGGGCGGCAACATCGGCGTGCCGGTGATCGCGATGGTGGAGGAGTCGAGGGACGACGGATGGTCGGTGCTGGAGGTGTCGAGCTTTCAGCTGGAGACGACGGACAGGTTCCGGCCGCAGATTGCGGTGATCCTGAATATCACGCCGGATCATCTGGACCGGCACGGCAGCTTTGAGAGTTACACGGCGGCGAAGGAGCGGATTTTTGCGCGGCAGACGCCCGAGGACACGCTGGTGCTGAACGCGGACGATGAAGGGTCAAAGGGCTGGGCTGGGCGGGCGCAAAGGGCCGGCGGGCCGCGGGTGTACTGGTTCAGCCGTACGAAGGTGGTGCGGCAGGGCGCGTTCGTGCACGAAGGCACGATCATGTTCCGCGAGTCGGAGCAGGCGAAGGGCGAGCCGGTGATGAAGGTCAGCGAGATTCCGCTGAAGGGCGCGCATAACGTGGAGAACGTGCTGGCGGCGGTGTGTGCGGCGCGGCTGGCGGGCGTGGAGGCGGCGGCCATCCGGCAGGCGGCGATGGACTTTAAAGCAGTGGAGCATCGGCTGGAGTTTGTGGCGACGATCAACGGCGTGGACTACTACAACGATTCGAAGGCGACGAATGTGGACGCCAGCATGAAGGCGATTGCATCGTTTGCGGGCGGGATTCACCTGATTTTGGGCGGGAAGGACAAGAATTCGGATTACCGCCAGATGCGGGCGATGCTGATGGAGCGGGTGAAGGCGGTATATACGATTGGCGCGGCGGCGGAGAAGATCCACATGCAGCTTGAGGGCGCCGCGCCGATTGTGAGCGCGGGCACTCTGGAGGAGGCGGTGTCGCGTGCAGGCGATGCGGCGCAGCCGGGCGAGATCGTGCTGCTGGCGCCGGCTTGCTCCAGCTTCGATCAGTTTGAGAATTACGAGCACCGGGGCCGGGTGTTTAAGGAAGCGGTGCTGGCGAGACGGAATCTGGCGGCGATTGCGTCTGCGTAGACAAAGCGAATGGCGAAACGAGTAGGCGTCGACAAGTGGCTGTATTGCGCCACGCTGATTCTGGTGGCGATTGGGCTGGCCATGGTGTTCAGCGCGTCGGCGGTGATGGCGAACGCCGATTACCACACGCCATATTTCTTTGTGGTGCGCCAGGCGATCTGGGCGGCGATGGGGCTGGTGCTGATGACGCTGCTGATGCGGGTGGATTACCGCACCTGGAATCGGGCGAGCGTGGTGTTTCCGCTGGTGGGAATGGCCATCATCCTGATGCTGGCCGCTTTTCTGACGCGCGACTCGCACAATACGCATCGGTGGATTCGGCTGGGGCCGTTGTCGCTGGAGCCGTCGGAAATCGCGAAGCCGGCGATGGTGGTTTTTCTGGCGTGGTTTTTGCAGGACCGGATGGGATCGATTGAAGACTGGCGGCATACGATTCTGCCGGCGGCGCTGCCCAGCCTGGTGTTCATCGCGCTGATCCTGAAGGAGCCGGACCTGGGCACGGCGATGGTATGCGCGGCGGTGACCGCGCTGATGCTGTGGCTCGCCGGCATGAACATGAAGTATCTGGGCTATGCGGCGCTGGCCGCGGCGCCGGTGCTCTACGTGATGCTGTTCCGCGTGCCGTGGCGGCGGGAGCGGCTGCTTGCGTTTCTGAATCCGGAATCGGACCCGCTGGGCAAGGGCTACCACATCATGCAGTCGCTGATCGCGGTGGGCTCGGGTGGCATTCACGGCGTGGGATATATGGACGGCGCCGCGAAGCTCTTTTATCTGCCGGAGCCACACACCGACTACATTTTTGCGAACATCGCGCAGGAACTGGGACTGATCGGCTCGCTGGCGGTGGTGGGGCTGTTTGTGTTTATCGGTTATCGCGGGATGCGGGCGGCGCTGCTTTCGCGGGACATGTTCGCGCGCTTCCTGGCGTTCGGAATTACGGCGACGATACTGCTTCAGGCGTTCTTCAACATCAGCGTGGTGCTGGCGCTGGTGCCGACCAAGGGCATCACGCTGCCGTTTGTATCGTATGGGGGAACGTCGCTGTTCATCATGCTGTCGCTGCTGGGCGTGCTGCTGAACATTACGAAGGACGTGGAGTGACCGGCAGAGACCGGGGATCGGGGTTGATGCGACACAGCGAGCAGATTCTCGATCAGTTCACGCGGCAGGCGGAAGGGTTCGCGAAGTCGCCCACGGCGCGCAGCGAGGACATTCTTCAGTGCATTCTGCACCTCGCGCAGCCGGGACCCAAGGATGCAGCGCTGGATGTGGCGTGCGGGCCGGGGCTGCTGGTGTGCGCTTTGGCGAAGAGAGTCAGCCGCGCCACCGGCATCGATCTGACACCGGCGATGCTGGAACAGGCGCGTCGCGCCCAGCGGGAGCAGGGCCTGACCAACGTAACGTGGAATCAGGACGACGTGACCGCAATGCCGTATGACGATGGCTGCTTCGACATTGTGACCTGCCGGTTCGCGTTCCATCATTTTCCTGAGCCGCTGGCGGTGCTGCGGGAGATGCGGCGGGTATGCCGCCCGGGTGGGCGGATCGTGGTGGCCGACAGCGCGCCGGCAGCCGCAAAGGCCGATGCGTTCAATGCGATGGAGAAGCTGCGGGACCCCTCGCACACGCGGGCGCTGCCGGTGCAGGAGATGACGGCGCTGTTCTGCGCGGCGGGGTTGCCGGAGCCGCAGGTGGAGCGGACGCGGCTGGCCCTCAGCCTCGATGAATTTCTGTCGCGGTCGTATCCACGGGAGGGGGACGAGGCGCGGGTTCGAGCGATGTTCGAAAGCGCACTGGCAGACGATGAGATGGATGTGGAGCCCAGGCGCGAGCAGGGAGCGATTCGGTTTTCAGTTCCGGTAGCGGTCGTTGGGGCGAAGGTTCCGCATGCCTGAGACCGGCGCGCGCTTCCTGATTGCCGGAGGCGGGACGGGCGGACACATCATGCCTGCGCTGGCCATTGCCGATGCGCTGCGGGAGCGGAGCGGGGCGGCGATTTTGTTTGTGGGCACGGCGCGCGGGCTGGAATCGCGGCTGGTGCCGCAGGCGGGCTACCGGCTGGAGCTGATCCGCGCGGGACAACTGAATCAGGTGTCGCTGGCGACGCGGCTGAAGACGCTGGTGGATTTGCCTCGCGGGCTGATGCAGTGCGTGGGGTTGCTGCGTACATTTCGGCCGCGAGCGGTGATCGGGGTGGGCGGGTATGCGTCGGGACCGATGATGGCGGCGGCGATTCTGACGCGCGTGCCGACGCTGGCGTTTGAGCCGAATGCGGTGCCGGGCATGGCGAACCGGCTGGTGGGGCGATGGGTGACGGCGGCCGCGGTGAACTTTGCTCCGGCGGCGCGGCATTTTCGTAATGCGCAGGTGACGGGGATTCCGGTGCGGGCGGAGTTTTTTCGGCTGGAGCAGAGGGCGGCGGGAGCAGCGCCGCGCCTGCTGGTTTTTGGCGGCAGCCAGGGCGCGCGAGCGCTGAACCAGACAATGCCGAAGATTGCGGCGGCGCTGCTGGCGGCCATTCCCGAGCTGACGATTCTGCACCAGGCCGGTGCGCGCCACGCGGAGAGCACGCTGGCTGCGTATGAGGCCAGCGGTGCGCCGCGGGAGCGCTGGCAGGTTGCGGCGTTTCTGGACGATATGCCGAAGTGGTTCGAGGCGGCGGATCTGGTGCTGGCGCGCAGCGGCGCGTCGACAGTGGCGGAGCTGTGCGCGGCGGGCAAGCCGGCGCTGCTGATTCCGTTTCCGCAGTCGGCGGACGATCATCAACGGCGCAACGCCGAGGAGATGGCGAAAGAGGGCGCGGCGCGGGTTCTGCTGGAGCGGGATCTGACGCCGGAGTTGCTGCTGGGGGCGCTGACGGAGATGATGGGCGACCGGGACAAGCTGCGGGAGATGGCGGGGAAGGCGGGGACGCTGGCGCATCCGGACGCGGCGGAGCGGATTGCGGATATGGCGATGGAGATTGCGCGGCGCTGAGCCGGCGATTCAGTTCTGCCCGGGTTGAGGTCTGCCACCGGGGCTCTTGGGGGTATAGACATGAAGACCCGCTCGGGAAGAGCGGGCCTTCATGAGATTTTCAGCAGTGTTTAGCGATGTCCGCCGTGGCCGCCGCCTCCACCGTGGAAGCCGCCGCCGCCGTGGATCCCTCCGCCACCGCCATGGAAGCCGCCGCCGTGGAATCCGCCACCGCCGAAGGAGCGAGCCGGACCGCCGCGGAATCCGCCACGGTACCCGCCGCCGGCAAAGCCGCGCGCGCCATTGTTAAAACCTCGCGTGCCGATGGCGCCGCGATAACCATTGGAGTACCCGCCGTGGAAGCCGTTGCCGTAGGTGCCCCGGTAACCATTGGCGTAGCCGCCGTGGAAGCCATTGCCGCCGCGGAATCCATTGCCGCCGCGCAGCGAGTTGGGATATCCGCCGCGGAACCCGTTGTTGAAGGCACGGGTGCCAACGGTGCCGCGATAGGTGTTACGGATTCCGCCGTACCCGGCGCGGTTGTAGCCGCCGTAGCCGCCATGGCCGCCCCAGCCTCCTCCGCCCCACCCTCTCCCTCCATGGCCGCCCCAGCCACGGCCTCCCCAGCCATAGCCTCGGCCACCACCGTAGCCCCAGCCCCGGTCGCCGTCCCAACCCCAGCCGCGACCCCAGCCTCCGTAACCGTCATGATCCCATCCCCAGCCCCAGGGCTCGCCGTACCAGCCGCCGAACCAGGGACCGGCGCCGATAAACAGGCCGGCATCGAACCAGTCATCGCCGTAATAACCGTAGGGGGCGCAGGCGTAGGGATAGTATCCGTAGTATCCCCACTGGCAATCCGGCGGGCCGGCCACCTCGTAGGGGGCAGGATAGTCGACGTAAGGGCCGATGCCGATGCCGACGGCGATCTGGGCCTGCGCCGACCCTGCCAGAGCGAACGGCACGACGGCCAGCAGCATTGACATGAGCGTGTAGCGCAGCGAGCGCATAAGAACCTCCCGTCGGACCGTCCGGCTCTTAATCTTAAACCGCTTCGATCCGGCCAGGCCGCCCGGCGATCTGAGGTGGGGCCAGGTGGCTTGCTACCACTAATAACATTAGACGCCGCAAAAAGTTGTGGGATTCCCGGCCTGCGGGAAGAGAAAGTGACGGATGCGTCAGGCTGCCGACACGCTGGGGTGGGGAAAGGGGGGGAAGTCCAGCATTACCAGCGGCGCGGAGGCGGGTAGTAGTACCCCGGGGGGTATTGATAGAAGCAGTGCGACGGCCAGGAGGAGGAGGAGAGGGCGATGATGAGGGCGACGATCCAGCCGATGCCGGTCCAGCCGAGGAACAGGTTGAGGAAGAAGATGCCGACGGCATTGTGGGTCTGGCGCGCCGCGGCAATGAGCGAGGGCAGGAAATAGAGTCCGATTCCGATGAGTCCGGCCATCGAAGCCTCCAGAAGGTGACAACCAGGAATACGCAGAGAACGGGCGGCTGGTTCCACAGGGGTCAGGAGAATGGTATCGCCAGCCGGGGGGCGGGAGCCGCGATTTTTGGGGCGATGAAAGCGAAACGCACCCGGAGGCGGGGAGCTTCAACGGGTGCGTACGGCGCATCCTGGGAGGACGGGCCGGCTCAAA
>DAHUYD010000027.1 GCA_027315385.1 Acidobacterium sp. | reverse complement strand
AGCCGCCGGTGCTTGTCCGGCACGAGCGAGACAATCTCGCCCTTGAAAATGGCTCCCGCCGGGATCGCCAGCTGATTGTGTACGAAGACCGGATAGAGGAGGCGCGTCTGGATCGGCTGGCCCGCCTTCAGCGGAACGTGGTGAACCAGCTGCACCGCCAGGGGCATGGAGGTCGGCACCGTGAGCGTCTGGCTGTGTGCAAGGCAGGGCAGGCCCAGAGCCGCGAGAGCCGTGCATCCGGCGGCGTGCAGAACCTGACCGATTGGCCGCCTCGAAAAGCAACGAAGAAAAATATGCATAAAGGCCCAAATCGCAGCCGCTGCTGCGACAGAACTACCTGGAGTATCGAGGAAGAACGATCTTGCGATCACCCACTCAATCGTTGTGATTTAGACCGGCTGCCACCCGAAAACGTCCGCAGCCGCGAGCGGGGAATATCTTCTGGCCTTCCACTTGATGGTATACGAGAGGACCGGATTGCGCCCATGCCACATTACAGCGGCGAAAGTCTGCGTTCATTCGTTTTTCCTGAATCGCGGTCTGTGGCCGCCCAGGCGCCAGCTTTCAGCGTGGCGACAGACCCGGCCCATCCTGGACGCGCTCGCCCTGCGCTGCCCCCCCCCGGCGTGATACAACAAACCGTGGCGCAACCGGTTCCAACCTCAATCCTGCGCCCGCATGTATGCCAACCCAGGAAAAAGTTCTGATTGTCGAAGATGAGCCGCACGCGCTCTCCGGCCTGGCCGAGCTGGTTTCCGGCTGGGGCTATCGGACGGAAACGGCGCGAGATGGCATTGAGGCTCTGGAGAAGGTCACGGCCTGGCAGCCTGGCATCATTGTGTCCGACCTGAAAATGCCCCGCATGGATGGACTGGAGCTGCTGGCTCGGCTCGGCGAATCCAGCGAGAAAATCGCCGTCATCATGCTCACCGCGCAGGGCTCGATCGAAGCGGCCGTGGAGGCGATGAAGAACGGCGCGTACGACTTCATCCAGAAACCCGTGGACGCGGCGCGGCTGCGCGCCATCCTGACCAATGCCACGCGGCAGCGGGAGACGGAGCGCGAACTGGAAGTCACGCGCCGCAAGCTGCGCGATACCGGCATACTGGGCTCGCTGGTTGGAGCCTCGCGCAAGATGCAGGAGATTTTCGCGCTGATCGAGCGGGTCGCACCCAGCAATGTTTCCGTGCTGATCACCGGCGAAAGCGGAACGGGTAAGGAGCTTGTAGCCCGCACGCTCCACGACCTGAGCCCGCGCCGGGGCAAGGCGTTTGTCGCCGTGAACTGCGCGGCGATCCCGGAGACGCTGATCGAAAGCGAGATCTTCGGGCACGAGAAGGGCGCGTTCACCGGGGCCATCGAGCGCCGCGCCGGGTGCTTTGAGCTGGCGGAGGAGGGCACGCTGCTGCTGGACGAAATCGGCGAGATGCCCGTGGGCACGCAGGCCAAGCTGCTGCGCGTGCTGGAAGATCACAAGCTGCGCCGCCTCGGCAGCAAAGTCGAGTCGCCGGTGGATGTGCGCGTACTCGCCGCCACGAACAAGGATCCCGAGACGGCGGTGGGGGGAGGGCAGCTGCGTGGCGATCTGTATTACCGCCTGAATGTGTTCAACATCCACATGCCCCCGCTGCGGGAGCATACCGAGGATATACCGGCCATCGCGGAGTCCATGATCGCGGACATGAATCTGAAGCATCAGCGGAGAGTGACCGGGCTCGACAACGAGATGCTGGCCCGCCTGATGGCGCATGACTGGCCGGGCAACGTGCGCGAGCTGCGCAACACGATTGAACGCGCCGTGGTCCTGTGTAGCGAAGGCCAAATCCAGCCCCGCCACCTGCCGCCGGGTTTCGGATCGCGTCCTCCCCGGCCCACCAGCGAACTCCCTCCGAATGCCATCCAGCTCGAGGTCGGCGCTACTGTGGATGACGCCGAGCGGATGTTGATTTTCAAGACGCTGGAGTCGACCCACAACAACAAGACCCGCGCCGCGGAGATTTTGGGCATCAGCCTGAAGACACTGCACAACAAACTCAGGGAATACGGCAGCGCCGCCGCCGCGGCCTCGCCGGAGGAGTAGTCCGGTATTTTCCGCTCAACTCCGCATAACCGGGCGACCCGGGCAGGCGGCAGGCGTGGCGGGCCACCGGCGGAGACAGAAGCTTAGTCTATGCGCCTGAAGACCAAACTCGTCCTCGCCATTACGGGGCTCGTCTTCGCGGTGGTTGTGCTTTTCTCGTGGATGTGGCTGAGCCAGATGCTGCAGCAGCACATCCAGGAGTCGTGGTTCTTCACCGACAGCCAGGCGCACGAGGTTCTGCTGGAGGTACAGACGGCGCTGGATACGGGGCTCTCGCAGCGCCATTTCGATCCACGCGACCCGGCGGCGGTGGAAGCGGCGGTCGCCGACACGCTGCGCCAGGACCCGGGGCTCAACCTGCAGCTCACCGCGATTGAAAACTACTCGCCCACCGTGCTGGACATCGCCATCGTGGACACCCACGGCCGCGCCCTGGTGACCGCGCCGGACGCAACCCTGGAAGGCCAGGTGTTGCCCCACCGGCCCGATTATGGCGCATTGCTCCATCGGTCCCTCATCCGCACACTGCGCATCGTATTTGGGCCGCCGCGAGTATACGACGTCACCCGGGGACTGGATCTCGACAATCGGCCCTTCCTGAATGTTCGTATTGGCATCAACACAACATTTCTGCGCAACGCCTTTCATCCCTGGCTGGTCGAGTCCCTGACGTTCATCGGGGTGGCCATGATCATTTCGATTGTGGTGGCGGCCTTCGTTGCCAATCTCGCGCTGCATCCAATTGGGCAGATCAGCCGCCGCCTGGACGCGCTCGCCGCCGTCGAGGCGGTCGCCGAGGACTCGGTGCGCCGCGACATCCCGCGCGCCGCGGAGCCCCCGGATGTGGCTGAGGCCGCATCCGCCCCGGAGCCGCGCGGCGGCGACGAGGTCGCGCAGGTTTCAGGCAAGATCGACCGCCTCGGCCAGCGCATCCGCAATGTGGAAGAGGTCTTCTCCGCTCTGCGTGAGAACCTCGATCAGATCCTCTCGAACCTGCAGGACGGCGTGATGCTTTTCACTCGGGATGCGCGGGCGGTGCTGGTTTCCAGTTCGGTCGAGCGGTTCCTGAACATTGGGCGCGAGCGGATTTTCGGCGCGGAAGTGCGCGAGATCTTCGATCGCGGCACGCGCCTGGGCCGCACCGTTCGCGATGCCTTCGAAGGCGGGATGTCGATCGTCCAGGAGGAAGTGACCACCGAAACGGGCCGCCGCGTCGAGGTTTCTCTCGACTTTATTCACGACGCGCACTCCGCGGACCGCCATTCGCTGGGCGCTCTGCTGACGCTGCACGACCTCGAATCGGTGCGAGAAATCGAAAGCGAGCTGGAAGTCTCGCGGCGCATGGCGTCGATCGGACGGCTCACAGCGGGCGTTGGACACGAAGTGAAGAACCCCATCAACGCCATCGTCGTCCATCTGGAGCTGCTCCGGAACAAGGTGCAGGCCGGCGACGATGCTATGCGCCATCTGGACGTGATTCAGAACGAAATCCGCCGGCTCGACCGCGTGGTGCAGACCCTGGTGGATTTCTCCCGTCCGGTTGAGCTCCAGATGCGGGACCAGGATCTGCGCGGGATCGTGTCCAGGGTACTGATGCTGGCATCAGCGGATTTCCAGACGCGCGGCATCGAAGTGGAGAGCCAGGCGCCAGCGTGGCCGGTCGTCTCCCGGGTGGACGCGGACCTCGTGGAGCAGGCGGTGCTCAACATTGTGCTGAACGGCGCCCAGGCGATGGCTTCCGGCGGTGTACTTTCGGTACGCCTGAGCGAAGACACGCGCTGGGCATCGATCCTTGTCCGCGACCAGGGCGAAGGCATTCCCGAAGAGATTCGGCCGCGGATATTCGATCTGTACTTCACGACCAAAAAAGAAGGCAGCGGCATCGGTCTGGCGATGACCTGGCGCATCGTACAACTGCACCACGGGCAGATTGACGTAGAATCGAAGGCTGGGAACGGAACCACATTTGTACTGCGGCTCCCGTTGATTTCTGCCGGTTCGGGACAGCGCGTCGTTACAGAGGCTGCGGAAGGCGTGGTACCCGGCGAGTGGGCCGACCGGGCTGGCGAGACCCAGCCGGAAAGGTCCGGACCATGAGATCCGGAAAGTGGATTGCACCATTTGCGCTCCTGCTGCTCGTGTTGTGCGCGGGATGCGCTCGGAGAAGGCATCCGGCTCCACCTCCGGTGCAGGCGCAGGCGCCGTCGTTGCCTACGCCGGAGCAGACGGCGGCCATGATTCCGCCGCTGCCGCCGCTGCCAGCGACGTCTCCGCGGCCGGTTATTTTGAACACGGCCATCCCGCCTGAAACCAGCGAGCGCTCGCGGCATCGGGCATTCAGGCGGAGTCCGAAGGCAGAGTCCTCGGCGGGCCGCTCGCCGGAGCCTGCGCCGCAGCAGGCCTCGAATCCGCAGATCGCCCGCGAGCCCGCCGCGTCGGATATTTCACCGATTGGGCAGATTTCGACAGCCAGCGGGGATGGGGGGGCGGCGGATCGCGAGGACATCGCCAACCTGATCGACTCGACACAGAAGGGGCTGGACGCGATCAAACGCCCGCTAAATAAGCGGGAACAGAAGACCGCCGCGCAGATCCGCACCTTTCTCGCCCATGCCCGGGATGCGATGAAGAGCAACGACCTTGACGGCGCGCGAACGCTGGCGGTGAAGGCTCATCTGCTGCTTAAGGAACTCACGGCCCAGTAGCAGACAGGATCAGCGCTCTCCCCATTTGAGCTTGGCGCGCAACAGCTCGAAGAAGCTGTGCTGCCCGAGCCGCACCAGCTTCACGGTCGCGTCCGACCGCCGGCAGCGCAGCTCGTCGCCTACCCGCATTTCGATGGCTTCCTGGCCATCGATGGTGAGGTAAATCTGGTCGGGGACGCCCTCGATGCGCGCCAGAATCCGGGACTCGCCGGGAACCACAGTGGGGCGCAAGGTGAGCTGGTGAGGGGAAATCGGCGTGACGATGAGGGCATCGGTGCCGGGCACAAGCACAGGTCCGCCGGCGGCGAGCGAATACGCGGTGGAGCCTGTCGGCGTCGCCACAATCAGGCCGTCCGCGCGGAAGGACGCCGCCAGTTGCCCATCGACTTCCACGCTGAAGTGGCCCATGCGGGCGATGGCGCCTTTGGCGACGACAACATCGTTGAGAGCGTCGTGTTCGCTGTACAGCTGGCCGTTGCGCCACAGTTCGCTGCGCAGCATGGCGCGCGATTCGAGGCAGCACCCGCTGTGGCACCAGGCTTCGAGATGCTCGTACAGGCCGGCGAGCGGAATCTCGGTGAGAAATCCCAGCGCCCCCAGATTGACGCTGAGGATAGGCGTGCCGCTGCGCGCGAACACCCTGGCTGCTGCCAGCAGCGTGCCATCTCCACCGAGCACGATCACCAACTGTGGCTCCCGCGCCACCATCTCCGGACGAGAACAAACCTCCTGGTCCGTCACATAGTTCGCGCTGACCGGATCCAGCAGCGGTTCGTACCCGTGCGCTTTCAGCCAGAGTGTGAGCTCCGGCAGCAGCTGCCGGAGTTCTTCCTTCTGCGGTTTGGAGATGATTGCGACGCGCGGCATCGAAACCAGTGTACCGCCCAAAGCGGAAACGGCCGGCAGAGGCCGGCCGTTCATTGTGCTTCCGCAGGGTGTTTACGTTGTGGAGCGGCTCTTCACCGCCAGAAACTGCGCCGGCACAGCCTGTCCCGCCGCGTTTACCAGCTTGGGATCGATCGTCCCGATATCCTTCAGCGTGCCGGTGTCGATCTCGTGAATCAAGTTGTCGCCACTGGTGCTGACAAAAAACAGGGATCCATCCGGCGAGAACGCTCCGGCAACCGGCTCCCTGGCGTTGCCAGACAACTGAATCGTGGCGAGCTTGCCGAAGGTCACGGCGTTGGTGGTCGAAGTTGTCGGAGCCGGCACGTAGTACGGCAACAGACCGGTGGCGCCGGTTCCCTGATACAGCACAAACGCCAGGTTCGCGTAGGGAGATGAAACCACCTGATCGATTTCCGATGGCGTGATGCCATTGGGCAGCACTTGAGACTGGTAGGACGCCGGAACCGTCAGCGGCTGCGCATTGGTGTAATCCGGACAAGAGTTCACCGGTACTCCCGGCGGGCCACCCGCGGAAGTGGATCCAGGAGCTGTCTGCAGGAGCAGCATGTCGGTAAACGTGGACGGATCCGCGCCGAGAATGTGATCTCCATCGGTGGTTGCTGTCAGCTGCGTCGTGGGGACCGGGAAGTCGCCGGCGGGCGGATAGTAGGGTTGCTGGCCGGGAGGGACGTGAGAATTGGGACAGTAGCTGTGCGCGGCAGTCGATGTTCCGCTGAAGAATGCCGCGACGCTGGGGACGGTGAGGGCCATCGAAGCGCCGCAGAATGGATCGTACAGCGGGTTATACGCGGGCACGGCGGCCGAACCCGTTGCTTCCAGCTGGCAACTGTAGGATGGCTCGTTGCTCAGCATATAGGTCGACCACCCGGTGGAGCTGTTGTAGACGAACAGACTGTTCTGGTTGTTTGCTGGATTGATTCCAGCGATGTAGACGGTGGTTCCGTCGGGCGAGAATTGCGCGCGCTGCGCAATGCCGGAGATATAGGTGGCGGCAGTTCCCTGAGGATTGAACAGGTAGATCACCTGGCGGAGCTGATCGTTGACCACCACCAGGTTGCCGACGGGAGAAACCGCCAGAACCGCGCCAGGGACCGCGGGGACTTCCTTCGATGGCGCGTTGTTACCAGCCGTGTAGATCATCATCTCGTGATAGCTGCCGAAGTAGAGGGTGTTTCCCGCCTGGTCCATCACCATGGAGTTCGGCGTATAGGGCAGCAGGACCGGCGAGGCGGCGCCGCCCGTGGACAAATCCACTTCGGAGAAATACTGGGACTGGGTCGAACCCATCCAAAGCTGATTGCTGACCCGTCCCGGCGAGTCGATGGTGACCGTATTGCCTGCTACCGGCATGCCGTTGCCGAGAACCCCGACCAGATTGACGGGGGCGGGATTGCAGCTGGGCGGAGCGCAAACGCCGGTGACTGTGGCATGGCTGGGGAAATCGGCTGTGACCAGGCCGGTGATGCCGACGCTGAGGTTCTGCGGCTCAGTCGACGAAAAATTCAGCGTCAGGCCGTTGATGGGATTGTGCTGGGGAGTGCTGTCCACCGCACTGGCAACGACCGTTTGGGGTGAACTCGTGGTCACGGTGGCTGTCGTGCTTCCATTCACCGACAACGCGATGGAGGCCGGGGGGCAGGTGGAGAAATATCCCGCCGCCGAAGTCACATCGGAGTTGGACAGGTTGGCGCTGATGACGGTCGCTCCGGGAAGATCCGCGGTCGCCTGGCCGTTGGAAGTGGAGCCGACGCAGGACCCCGTCACCGGATTGCACTGCGTCAGATTGGTGGTGTTGTCGATGGTCACGATGTCCGGAGTCTGCGCGGCATACGTGATGGTCCCCATATTCGCGCGCGGATCGGTGCAGGAGAAGGCGGTCGCCGGGCAGGCGGTTCCGTCGGCGAGGGTGGTCCCTGGAGGACAGCAAAGCAGGCTGCCCCCGGGGCCTCTTACCGCCGTCTCAGCCAGCAGGGTCTCGCGCAGGGACTGACCCTGGGCGACGCAGGCCGTCTGGTTGGGTATTGTCACCGAGGTTACCGGCGGATGGATATAGACATCCACCGGATTGCTGGTGGCGCCCCCTCCGCTGGCGGTCACCTGGACGATGCCGCAGCTCGTGCTGTTGCATCCGTTGAACGGCGCGAGGGAGGAGCCTGCGGGCGGAGTGCAGATGGTGAAATTGGGCACGCCGCCTTCGCTGTTGCGATTCCATGTACCGGCGCAGACCGTCCCGAGGGGCGAAATATCGCCCAGCAGCAGGTTGCTGCTGGTATAGATGTAATGGCCTACCGCTTCAATGCCGCCGAGGCAGTTATACGCCTGGGCCGGCCCCGCCTGGTACGTCTGGCCCCAGGACAGCGACACGCCCGTCGTCTCCGGCTGCAGGACGACATTCGTCACCTGCGTGGTGGTGATGCCGTACGCGTGCCCGTTCTTGATGCAGTAATTGCCGGGATCGTGGCCGCAGCCCGTAACCGAAAGACCAATTGGGAGTGAGAAAGCAAACAGGACTGCGAAAGCAAGGTACCGCCGCATGAAACCTCCCCGCCCGCGCAGTCTGAGCCGCTCAGGCGGTTGAAACGCTGCAGTGTGTCTCAGGCGACCCAGCTGGGCTAAGGGGCAACTCAGGAAACCGGCAAGATGCCGGATCCTGGCAATGACCCGATGAACCCCTTCCTGAAACACGCTCTGGAAAAATTCCGGGTGCGATTCAGAATATCAAACGGAAGGCCCGCCAGCCCAGCGAACCGCGGTCCTGGAGCCCGATCGCGCTTACGGTCAGGGCCGAAGTGGGGCTCTCCGCGCCTCGTTTCCGGCATCCGCTGTTGGCGCCTTGGCCTGGCCGGCAGGCATGTACTGCTGGAACCAGGCCACCGCTCGCGCCAGCACATTCAGTCGATCCGGCGCTTGAACGAAGCCATGGCCCTCCCCGGGATAGACAACCAGCTCCGTCGGCACATGCAGGTCGTGCAGAGCATGCCAGAACTCAAACGACTGCGGCGCCGGGCACTCCCCGTCGCGGTCCCCGACGACCATCAGCGTGGGTGTGCGTACTCTCTTTACGTAGTTAATTGCCGAACTCTTCGCGTAGACCCCGGGGTCGTCGTACACGGACGCTCCGAAGAAAGGAATCATCCACTGGTCGATGGAATTCTCGCCGTAGTAGCTCAACCAGTCCGACAGGCCGGCCCCCGAAACCGCCGCCCGGAAGCGGTGCGTCTGAGTCACCGAGAACATGGTCATGAACCCGCCATAGCTCCAGCCGGTGATGCCCACCCGGTGATCGTCCACGGGGTACTGCTTCTCGACCGCATCCACGCCCGCCAGAATGTCGCGCAAATCGCCATAGCCGAAGTCCCTGCGGTTGGCCTGCGTGAAGGTTTCACCCTGGCCGAAGCTTCCCCGCGGATTGGGCATCAGCACGAAGTAATCCATCGCCGAGAACGGCACAGGGCCGTACCCCGGAGACGGCCAGCGCGGCACGTTCGCCGCGCCGGGGCCGCCGTGCACGTACACGATCAGCGGATACTTCTTCGACGGATCGTAATGCGCCGGTAAAAGCAGCCAGCCCTGTACATGGAAGCTTTGATTCGTCCAGGCGATGGACTTCGCCCGCCCCCAGAGCGGCTTCAGATGGTCATTGGCATGGGTTACCTGTTTCATGCGGCTCAGCGGTCCCGCCAAGACTTCCGGCGGCTCGGAAAACGACGTCCGGACGAACGCAAGAATCTTCGTGTGAGAGACCGCGATCCGCATGGCCAGACTGCCCGCGCCCACGCTGTCCGGCAGCGTCAGGTTGTATTGCGTGGAATCCTGATGCGTCGACAGGTTGTAGACAAACAGGTGCGACGACCCGCCTGTGATCTCGGCCACGCCCAGGTGCTGCTCGTCAATCCACTTGAACCATACCGGTGTGGCGCGCCGCCCGGCCGTCGCGTCCGCAGGCCGCCCACCGTCTGCGGGTACGATATAGATATCGCCGCCCGTCGATCCCTGATCTGACATCAGGCCGCCAATAAAGGCAATTCGCTTCCCGTCCGGCGACCAGCGCGGCACTGCCATCTGTAGCCCGTGCAGCGAGCCTGTCACCGTTCCCGGATCAACGATTGCCTTTGCCGAGCCTCCCTGCGTCTGCGTGTAGAGCTTTGCCACCCACCAGTTGTTCTCTCCGGGTGGTGGCGCGGCCACGTATGCAAGCTGCCGCGAATCCGGAGACCAGTCGTATTCGTAGACGTACAGATTCTCCGGGGTAAACTCCGTCAATTGCCCGGTTGAGGCATCCATCGTTGCTACGCTCTGTATTTTGACGCCCTCCACGCCGATGACTCCTGACGGCAACGGCTCCGGCGCGACGGGGCTGGGGCGCCGCAACGACCCCTCCACATACAGAAAGCTGAGCTGCTTTCCATCGGGCGACCAGGCAAGCTGATGGGCATATCCGTTCAATTCCGCCAGTTGACGCGACGCTCCTCCGGCAGCGCCGGCAAGAAAGACTCCCGGCTTATGGTCCGCCGTGCAGTATGAGAGAAACGCAATCTGCTTCCCGTCGGGCGAGAAGACCGGGGCGCTTTCCATGCCGCGGTTGCCCGGCGCGCAGGCTGTGATCTGCCGCTGCGATGAGGGGTCGGACAACGCCGCCAGCCGGATGCCGCTGCCATCCTCGCCGCCTTCGGTCCACGCGATGGTCCTGCCGTCGGGCGACAGATTCACGTCGCGGTATTGCTCGACGTGGCTCACCGACTCGATGAACCGGCTGAGGTGCGGATCCGGTGGCGGATTCACTGTCGGCGCCTGCGCAAACCCGCAACTCGCGCATAACGCGGAACCAAACAGAACCACGGCAAAACGGCTGGTGCGATGGCGGAAAATCGTCATGCGCGCTGTTCTATCAGGTCGGCACGCGGCTGCGCAACGAACGTCACCGCGAACCGTGCCCTCTCCGTGCCCTATCATGGACCGATATGGCGCAGGTCCGGCGAGCCCGATTCGACGGCGGAGGCGACGATGCAGGCCTATGCCGCACCCTTATGCGCGAGTATGCCGCGCACCTCAATGCCTCCGTCGGAGGTGAGCACATCTGCATCGCCGCGCTGGAACAGGAACTGGCCTCGCTGCCCGGCGCTTATGCCGAACCCGCCGGTGAGGTGCTGCTCGCTTTTGTTGAGGACGATCCCGCCGGCTGCGTAGCTCTCAAGCCGGTCCAGGCCGAGAGCGCCGGCCAGGCCTGCGAGATGAAGCGCCTCTGGGTCCGCCCCGCGTATCAGGGTCGCGGACTTGGCCGCATTCTTGCGCAGGCAGCGCTCGATCTCGCCCGCGAACGCGGGTATTCAGCGATGGTTCTCGACACGATGCCTCGCACCATGCAATCGGCTTACTCACTCTATCGCGCCATGGGCTTCCACCCCGTCGAGCGCGGCTGGCCCAACCCGGTCCTCGATCAGGTCAACGCAGACGACATCGCGTATCTCCACAGGGAGCTTTAATGGGGCCCGAGCTTCCCATCATGAATAACAGGCACGAGCATGAGAAGTTCGCCGCGGCGCGCGAGCTGGAATCGCGCCTGCGGGCCACGCTGCGCGGCGAGGTCCGATTCTCCGCCGCCGATCGCGCGCTCTACGCCACAGACGCATCGAACTATCGCCAGACGCCCATCGGGGTGGTTCTCCCATTCGACGCGGCCGACACAGAAGCTGCTATCGCCGCCTGCCGCGATCTCGGCGCGGCCATCCTGCCGCGCGGCGCAGGCACCAGCCTCGCCGGCCAGTGCTGCAATGTGGCCGTGGTCCTCGATTTCTCGAAGTACATGCGCCGCCTCGTCTCGCTCGACCCCGACCGCCGCACGGCCGTCGTGGAGCCGGGCATCGTCCTCGACCGCGTGCGCGAGGCCGCCGAGCTCCATCACCTCACCTTTGCGCCCGATCCCGCCACCCACTCCCGCTGCACGATCGGCGGCATGATTGGCAACAATTCCTGCGGGACGCACTCCGTCATGGGCGGACTCACCGCGAACAACGTCCGCTCCCTCGATGTTCTGCTCGCCGACGGCACCCGCATGACCGTGGGACCTACCAGCGACGAGGATTTCTCCACCGTCGTCGCCCGAGGCGGCCGCCCGGCCGCCATCCACGCCGGCATGAGGCGCCTGCGCGACCGCTACGCCGACGAAATCCGCCGCCGCTTTCCCCGGATTCCCCGCCGTGTCTCCGGCTACAACCTCAACGAGCTCCTGCCGGAAAACCACTTCAACATAGCCCGCGCCCTCGTGGGCAGCGAAGGCACACTGGTCACGGTCGTGAGCGCGGAGCTCGACCTGATGCACTCGCCGCCCTG
>DAHUYD010000026.1 GCA_027315385.1 Acidobacterium sp. | reverse complement strand
GACCGAGCATTTCAAGGCACACGCGAAGGATCATGCTTCGCGGCGCGGCCTGCTGATGCTGGTGAGCAAACGCCGGCGCCTGCTGGACTACCTGAAGACGCACGATTCGGATCGTTACCGGACCGTGATCGGCAAACTGGGTATTCGGAAGTAAAACGCAGAGGCGAAGTTCGAGACGCGCGCGCGACGAGAACACGAAAGAGCATGGACAGCGGCTGCCTGGTGGCGGCGCTGGTCCGATGCAGACCCGGCCCAACCCGTACTCTTTCCTGGTTCCCCATCGCCTGCCGCGCCGCAGACCCCCGCCCGCGCACCTTTCCCTACGAAGAAACGAGGCAAATATGAAGCAGGAAGTTTCGGTCGATCTTGCCGGCGGCAAGCGACTGCAGTTTGAGACTGGCCGCATGGCGAAACAAGCCTCCGGCGCGGCCCTGGTCACGTCGGGCGACACCGTGGTGCTGGCCACCGCCGTTTCCTCTCCCGATCCCCGCGAGGGCATCGACTTTTTCCCGCTCACGGTGGACTACCGCGAGTACGCGTACGCTGGCGGACGGATCCCCGGCGGGTTCATCAAGCGCGAGGGGCGCCCGAGCGAGCGCGAGATTCTGACCAGCCGTCAGATCGACCGGCCAATCCGGCCGCTGTTCCCTGAAGGATTTCGTAACGAAACTCAGATCATCGCCCTGGTGTTCTCGGCGGACAAGGAAAACGATCCCGACATCGTGGGCATCAACGCGGCGGGCGCGGCGCTGGCGTTATCCGATATTCCGTTTGGCGCAACCATCGGCGCGGTGCGCGTGGGGCAGGTGAACGGCGAGTTTGTGGTGAACCCGACGTACACCGAGCGGCGCGACTCGACGATCAACATCACTGTGGTGGGCACGAAAGACGGCATCGTCATGATCGAGAGCGGCGCGCAGGAAGCCTCGGAAGAGACAGTCGTCGAAGCGATCGAGTTCGGGCACGGCGAGATCAGGAAGATCGTGGCCGCAATCGAGGACCTGGTTTCGCGCGCGGGCAAGGCGAAGCGCGCAGTGACGCCGCCGGAGTTTGACCAGGCGTATTTCGATGCACTGATGGCGAAAGTGGGCGCCCGGCTGAAGGACGCGCTGGACACGAAGGCGCATCCGAAGCTGGACAGCCAGGTGCTGGTGAAGCAGATCCAGGACGAACTGAAGGCGGAGATTCCGGACGACGCGAATGCCGCCGCGGCGAAGAAGAAGCTGGCGCACTACTACGAAGCCCTCCGGGAGAAGCTCTTCCGCGAGCAGGTGACGAAGGAGAGGGTGCGTCCGGACCATCGCGCGTTCGACGAGATCCGGCAAATCACGATCGAGGTCGGAGTCCTGCCCAGGACCCACGGTTCGGCGCTGTTCACGCGCGGCGAGACCCAGGCGCTGGTGACTGCCACGCTGGGCACCACCGATGACTCCCAGCGGCTGGAGACCTTCGAGGGGGAGCAGCGGAAGAAGTTCATGCTGCATTACAACTTCCCCCCGTTCTCCGTCGGCGAGACGGGACGCATGACAGGTGTGGGACGGCGCGAAGTGGGACACGGCGCGCTGGCGGAGCGCGCGATCAGCGCGGTGCTGCCGAGCGAGGAAGTGTCGCCGTACTCGCTCCGGGTGGTGTCCGACATTCTGGAGTCGAACGGATCGAGTTCGATGGCTTCGGTCTGCGGAGCCAGCCTGGCGCTGATGGATGCGGGCATTCCCCTGAAGGGGTCCGTGGCGGGCATCGCAATGGGACTGGTCAAGGAAGGCGAGAATTACGCCATTCTGACCGACATTGCGGGCGCGGAAGACCATTACGGCGACATGGACTTTAAGGTGGCGGGAACGCGCAACGGGATCACCGCGCTGCAGATGGACATCAAGATCGGCGGAATCACCGGACAGATCATGCGCGAGGCGCTGGAGCAGGCCCGGCGCGGGCGGATGTTCCTGCTGGACAAGATGGAGTCGGTGCTGAACGAACCGCGGACGGAGAAGTCGAAGTTCGCGCCGCAGATCAGGACCATCCAGATTCCGACGGACAAAATTCGCGACCTGATCGGGCCGGGCGGCAAGACGATCCGCGGGATTACCGAATCGACGGGCGTGAAGATCGACGTGGACGATACGGGCCGCGTGAACGTGGCATCGAGCGACGAGGAAGGCCTCAGGAAGGCGCTGGCGATGATCAACGACCTGACTGCGGTGCCGGAAGTGGGCAAGACCTACCTGGGCAAAGTCGTCAGACTGGCGGAGTTCGGCACCTTCGTCGAGATCTTCCCGGGCACCGACGGACTCCTGCACATCAGCGAGATAGCCGAGCACCGCGTGCGCGAAGTGAAGGACGAGTTGCGCGAGGGCGACCAGGTGATGGTGAAAGTGCTGGGCGTCGAAGGCAACCGGATTAAGTTGTCGCGCAAGGCGGTGCTTAAGGAACAGCGCCAGAAACTGGGCCTGCCCGAGCCCACCCCAGGCGACATGTCGGCGAGCCAGGAACGGCCGGAGCGCAGCGAACGTCCCGAGCGCGGAGAGCGTCCGGAACGGCGTGAGCGCCCGCAGCGTCCGCCTCGTCCGGTTCAGCCCGAAGATCGGCAGCCCTCGTCCAATGCGAGCACCATCACGATCGAAGGCGGGGAAGATTTCGACGATGAGCCGCCGCTGGAGGAAGGCGAAGAGATCAACTACAACCGCGCTGACGGCGTGGCGGCGAGCGGCGAGCGGCGTCCAGCCGGACCGGGTGCTGGCGCCGGCGCTGGCGCTGGAACTGGCGGCCGCAGACGGCGTCGGCGCGGACGTCGTCCGACCGGCGGCGCAGGCGGAAACAGGTAGAGCGGCAGAGGAGTCCGCAGGCGGGACTCAAAACACCGGAGCCGGGTGGCGTAAGCTGCCCGGCTCTTTTTCTGCGCCGGATCGCGGGATTTGGAGTCGCAGGCAATGGCGCAATGTGGCGCGGCCCGATGACGCTGAAATGCCCACCAATCGCCCCCCTCATCGTCAAAGCAAGGGAGGAATGTGTCGCTCCGGCGGAGCGTTTACTGTTCTGGCAACGACGCATCTTTCCGGCATCCCCCGGCATCCTGCAATCAGGTAGACTGACGCCAATGAGCGCTTCCATGTACATCGTTGTCGAAGGCGAAGACCCCGGATTCGACATCTTCGTGAACGGCCATGCGCTTGCGCGCAATGAAGATGCGCTGGAGAAGCTGGCGGTGCGGCTGGGAGTGAAGCCGCTGCTGGAATTCTTCTCCGCCGATCAGAACTCCATGGCGCTTCTGCTGGAGGAAGGCGCGGGAGATCCGGACTGGGCGAGAACGCTGCCGCCTCCGCAGTGGTTTTCTCCGGAGGATGGCCTGACCACCATCTGCGCCCTCTACGATTTCCTGCGCGAAGCTCCCCTCGCGCTGGGCGCCGATACCGCAGCGGTTGTTGCAGAGCTCACTGAATATGAACGTGTGCTGCGCAAGACTGCGCTCAGAAGTCTCCGCTGGCAGCTGGCGGTGAGCTGGAAGTAGAACGACAGGGATTACGGTTTACGGTCTGAAGATCGCTATACGGCGCCGACCAACTTTTTGAACTCCGGGTCGTCATGCACGCAGTCCAGATCCGGATCCTTTCCCATCCAGTCCATGTTGCCGTATCCGGCGCCCACAGCGCGCCGAAGCATGTCCAGGGTTTCCATTTTGCGCTTCATTTGGCCGTAGGCACAGGCTGCGTTGTAAAGGATATTGCTGTCGTTGGGCCGGAGCGCGACCGCAGTCTGGAGATGACGGACGCCCTCCTCTTCCTGTCCTAAGATCGCAAACTGCGATGCGAGCAGGACCCGGGCGCGGACGTCCTCGGGGACCCGTTCCAACTGCTGCTGTAAGACCTCCGTCAGCCTTTCGCGATACTGCGCCGCCTCCTTTTTCAGGCCCAGGCGCTCGAGGGCGTTGATGTAGGGCAGATAGGTGTTATAGTCGTCGCCGTTGGCGTCGATGGCCTGCTGCACGAGGGCCACCGCCTGCTCGTGGTGGCCCGAAGCAAAGTACGCGCGCCCCAGGATGTTCCAGGAGCCCTCGCAGTCCGGTTTGCGCTCGATGGCGCGGCGGGCCAGGAGCGCCGCCTCCTCGTATTTTTTCTGGACATAAGCAATGCGGGCGCGGGCAACAAGGACTTCAGGCAAATCCGGGGCCAACGCGGTGGCGCGGTCGCAGGCCGCCAGCCCGCGTTCGATCCAGCGGACATTTTGCTCGCGCAGCTCGTAGATCATGGCGCAAAGCTGGCCGATGGACGCGTGCGCCTGCGCGAAATTGGGGTCGAGGTGGATGGCCTGCTCGAACATCTGCAGGGCATAATCCAGATTCTCGCGCCGCGTGTAATTCCGGCCGCGCAGGTAAAAGTCATAGGCCTGCGGATCTTCGGTGGGGCGATGCGCGATGATTTTCTCTTCCTGCGGCGTCATGGTGATGCGCAGGGCCTGCGCGATGCTGCGCGCGATCTCCTCCTGGATGGCGAAGACATCCTCGAGCTGGCGGTCGTAGCGCTCGGCCCAGACGGAGTGGCGGGTGGAGGCCTCCACCAGTTGGGCGGTGATGCGCACGCGATTGCCGGAGCGGCGTATGGAGCCCTCGAGTACGTAGGCGGCGCCCAGCTGCTGGCTCACCTGCTGCGCGGTAATGGGCTTGTCGCGGTAGGCAAGCATTTCGGAACGGGGAAAAATGTCGAGCTGCCCGATTTTTGAAATCTCGGTGACAATGTCCTCGGTGATGCCGTCGCGGAAATACTCGTCCTCCTTGGAGCCGCTCTGATTCTCGAAATAGAGCACGGCGACGGACTTTTGCTTGACGGGCGCGGCAGCGGCGATCGGGCCTGAGCCGCTTTTGGGAGGGGCTGCACTTTTTCCGGAGCCCAGGTCGCGGGCGAGGCGCTTCAAGTCCGCGCGCAACTCAGCGGCCGACTGACAGCGCAGATCGCGATCCTTTTCGAGGAGCTTATCGAGGATCTTCTCGAACGTCAGGGGCAACTGGGAATTGGCCTCGCTCGCCGGACGTGGCGTGCCGTGCAGAATGCCATCGAAGATCACCGCAGTGGCCGAGCCGGTGAAGGGGGGCTCCCCCGTAGCCATCTCGTACAGCACAACGCCGAGCGAGAATAGGTCGGAGCGCGGATCGAGATCTTCGCCGCGCGCCTGCTCCGGCGACATGTACGCGACCGTGCCCATGGAGCTGCCGGGGCTGGTGAGTTCCAGCGCGGTCAGGACCGAGGCGCCGCCGCCCGCCCCAGCTCCGACAGGCTCGGCGGCTTCGCGCATGGCGGCGCTGAGCTTGGCGAGGCCGAAATCGAGGATCTTGGCCGGCCCGCGCTCCACCAGGAAGATGTTGGCAGGTTTGATGTCGCGATGGACAATGCCCCTGGTGTGGGCGGCATCCAGGCCGCTGGCGATCTGGATGCCTATTTCCAGAAGTTCGGTCAGCTCAATGCGGCGCTCGGCGATGCGCTGTCTGAGGGTCTGGCCCTCCAGCAATTCCATGGCGATAAAGGGCTGGCCCTCGAATTCGCCGATGTCGTAAATCGTGCAGATATTGGGGTGATTGAGCGACGAGGCGGAGCGCGCCTCGCGATGGAAGCGCTCGATGGCCGCCGGGTTCTGGGCCGTCTCTTCGGGCAGAAACTTGAGCGCGACGCTGCGCCCCAGGCGCGTATCGCGGGCGCGATACACCACACCCATGCCGCCGCCGCCCAGCTGTTCCAGACCGCTATAGTGGGAGACCGTGCGTCCACTCATCCCGTTGGTTTGAGGCATTGTGGGCCATTCTACCCCGAAATCCGGGTTGTGGGATACGGCAGACTGAGTGCGAGCTGGCGGCGCTTTTGGGCGCCCGTTCGATGCAGTCAGGCAATTACCGTGGAGCACGAGCGCGCCTACCACTGCACCCCAGGATAGAGACTACCCAGGCGCTCGATCTTGAACTGGTTTGTCTTCGGCGTGGTGGCCTGCCAGACCACCTGCGATCCGGAAGGATCGAACTCCTGGATGATGGAGCCGGAGAGAGCCGCGCAGAAATCGGCAATCATGTCGCCGTTGGTTGCCAGCTGCACGTCTCCGCCAAAGAAACTGTAGTAGCTGGGCGGCGGTATGTAGTGGCTGATCATGGTCGCGGTCATGCTGCTCTCGTTGATTTCGAGGACCGGGAAAGTCGAGTAGCACTGATTTGAGCCAGGCGCGAAAGGCTTGCAGACGCTCTGGCCTGTGGTATACGCGCGGTCGTTACCGTTATCCATGATTCCCAGACGGAAGACGCCAGTCGTGTTCGGGGAGAAATAATTGATGCCATGCTGGGCGTAGAACCAGTCGGCGGGATTGTTGTCGGTATCGCCGTTGCGGTCGAGGAGCCTGAAGTCGCCCTGGTAGCCGAGACGCCAGAGAATATTGCCTGAGCCCTGTCCATCGTTGAAATCGATCTTGACGATCCAGTTCTGATGCCGCATCGAGAGCAGCAGATTGTGGTCGTCGGCAGAGTAGAGCATGTCGTTCGAGTGGGTCCAGTCAGGGAAGAACATGGGGTGCCGTTTCACGTCCATGTGATCGAACGCGCTCCACACCCAGTCGGGGTTCTGGTTCTGGTCGACGTCCACGATAATGTCGCCGAGGACGGAAATGTTCCCCGAGTAACCGGGCAGATTCTTGAAGGTCTTTCTCTCGTCGGCGAGCAGGAGCCAGTGGCCGTTGGGCAATGCCAGAACGTCGTGATGGAAGCCGATGAGATTGTAAGGATCGCCTTCCGCATCGTGAAAACCCCCTGCGGCAAGGCTTTTGTTGAGTTGGGTCATGGTCAGCTCGCGGACGGTGTTGCCGGCCAGATCGATTTCGCGGATGAGATTCAGAGTGCCGGGATTGAGATTCACGATCCCGGACGTTAGCGAAGAGAGATAGGAAATCACCATCAGGAAATCGCCGTTGGGCAGGGGCTGAATGCTCTGGACTTCGTCGATGTGGGTGCCCTGGTAGGTGTACGTCCAGATCACGTTGCCCTGGAGGTCCGTAGCGAAGGCCTGGGTTATGCCAGCGGGCAGGATGGTATTCCACAACTCGATGCCGGGCTGCGGCGTGCCGGGGCTGGTGATCTGGATCGTGCTCGTGGTGGGCGGAGTGCCCGTTTTGAGAGGCAGACCGGACACAAACTGGTCGTGGTCGATATCGGTGAAGGTAGCGCCGTCATTGAGAGTGACCTGAGCACGCATGTGGTAGAGAGTCTGGGCCAGCATGCCACCCACTTCGACGATGACCTCGCCGCCCTTGGCGCTGGGCGTGGGCACCTGCCAGGTGTTCCGCCCATAGGCCGTTGTCTGACCGAACCGCACCGTGACCTGTCCCGGGGCCGGCAGGTACATCTCGTACAGGTCGACCTGGGGATTGGCAGTCGGATAGATGACACCGTAGTTGATGATCGATGCGACGGCCGTCGCATGGTTCTGCACAGGCGATGAGGCGAGTTCGACTGTGATGACAACGTTTTCGCTCTGCTGGAGCGAGACCGGCGCGATATAGTTGCCGGAAGAATCGATGGTGCCCACCGAAGCGTTTCCGCCCTGAACGCTGTTGACGAACCAAATCAGCTGGCCACCCGTGCTGGAGGATGCGGAGAAGTGAAACTTCTGCCCGGGAGCAAGGGCCGCGTACCGCGGACTGATAGTCACCGATCCGGATTGCGAGGCGATGGGAACTGGCTGGCTAGGCGAGGTGGGGGTGGGGGGCGGAACGGTTCCCTGCGTCACGCCGCAGCCGGCGGCTAAAAACGAGACAACCAGACTTAGCGCCCAGGGCGCCAGCGTGCGCGATCGATCCAAAGGCCTGCTCCCGGGCATGGGCGCTCATCGTGAACGTGAGGATCGAGAAACGCCTGGCCAGAAAACCACAGGGGGGAAGAATGCGAAGGCAAACCCAGCCCTCGCGACTACGGAGTTCGGTTGTCCCGGCGATGCGAGACGCCAGCCAGCCAAGCCGGGGATTGACGGGCCGGCGCCGGATTAGAAACGAATACCTAAAGTGACGGGAATGAGTTCCTCGGTTCCCTCACCTTCGGTCGTCGCCGTGGCCCGGGGCGAATCCACGAAGATGTAACGCGATTCGATGAACAGCTTGGCATTGCTGTCCGGGCCAAAGGCTTTCCAGAACAGCCCAAACCCTGCGTCCGCCGCCATCTGGGTGCTCGCGAAATTCGCGACGGTCACGGACTGCGTTCCATATCCGCAGAAGTAGTAGTAGCAAACCTGTCCCTGCTGCAGATCGGTAAAGTTGGTGACCTTGCGGCTGAAGCCCACCCCGCCGAGAACGTACGCCCCGGTGCTGTTGTGCGACCAAAAGTAGTAGGTGGGATTGAAGAGGAAGAGGTGGGTGTTGATGTTGCCCCCCTGCACGCCGACCTTCGCGAGGGTCGCTCCCGGGATCTTCATGCGATCGAACTGGTACTCGAACAGGACGCCGAACTTCTTCGTGAAGTTCCAGCCACCTCCGACGTCGAGATTGTAGCCCCATGTATCATATCCACGGGTGTCGTTTCCGATCGGCGCCGTAAAGCCACCGCCGCCGACGAATGCAATATGGCTCCAGGTGCTGGAGTAGTTGTTGTAGCTGGGATAGTTGCTGTTGTGGCCCCCGTACTGGGGCGAGGCCTTGGCCAGAGCCGCCGCGGGGGCAGCGCCGAGCAGAGCTTCGGAATTTAGAGACGCAGTGTAGACAGAGGAGCTGGAATAGCTCTGCGCGTCGGCGGAGATCTTTGAGGCTGGATCAGTTTGGGCAGCGGCGCTGAGCGAAAACCCAATAGCGAGCGCGGCGGTCACTGCAATCATGCGCCGCGACAGCGGGCAGGTACGTTCAAAGTTCGCAACCATTTCAGAACCCCTCAGATGTTATTTGAAAAGCCGGGAAAGAACAGGCACAAGCCCGCCCCGAATCTATTGGACACTAAAATCGTCCCTTTGTTGCATGTTCCGATGCACTATGGCGCTTTTTGGCTGACCGACAGGCCAGGGGAGACGGGTCCGGGCAGCAGGAAGCCGGCCCGCGCCCTGAAAGACAACGTGGTTAGCCCTGAATGTCGAACTGCTCTGGCGGGAGCGCCGGATCGCTTTTGACCATAATCGTCTTACCACTCATCTCCTCGAGTTCGTTCAGCCATTTTGCGTTGTTGGCCTTGAGGACTTTGACGACCTCAGGGTGAACGCGGAGCAGCACATCGTTACGCTCGAAATGGCGCACCATCTTGCGCATTTCGATCCAGATTTCGTTGGCGACGGTGACCGGGCTCTTCACCATGCCGGTACCGGTGCAGACCGGGCAGGGCACGCTGAGCGTCCGCTCCAGGGACTGTTTGACCCGCTTACGGGTGATGGCGACCAGACCGAAATCGTTGAATTGCAAAACCTTAGTCGGAGCACGATCCGCCCTGAGGGCATCCTCGAGGGCCTGGGTGACCCGCTGCCGATTGCGGCGCTCGTCCATGTCAATGAAGTCGATGACGATGATGCCGCCGAGATCCCGCAGGCGAATTTGGCGCACGATCTCCGGAATCGCGTCGAGATTAGTCTTGAGGATCGTGTCCTCAAGGCGGGCAGTCTTCCCGACGTACTTGCCCGTATTGATGTCGATGGCGACCAGGGCCTCAGTCTGGTTAATCACGATGGACCCACCAGACTTGAGCCAGACTTTCGACTTGAGCGCCTTGCCAATCTCTTCCTGGATGCCGAATTGCTCGAAGAGCGGCGTTTCCTTGGTATAGAGCTTCACCCGGCGCACCAGGGAAGGCTCAAAGCGGTTGAGGAAGCGGACGATGCGCTCGTATTCCGACTCGCTGTCGACCCAGATGGTGGAAAAGTTGTCGCTGACCTGGTCACGGAGAATGCGCTCGATCAGGTTTAAATCGTGATAGATGAGTGCCGGCGCCTTGGCTGCGTCGGACCGCTGTTTGATCTCGGTCCACAGGTTGATGAGAAATCGGAGGTCCGCCCGGAGATCGTCTTCGCTGGCGTGTTCCGCCGCGGTGCGGACGATAAAGCCGCCGGAGGCGCTTCCCTTTTCGCTGACGAGGATGTGCTTGAGGCGATGGCGTTCCTCATCCGAACCGATCTTGCGCGAAACTCCAACGTGGTTCACTGTTGGCATGAAGACCAGGAACCGGCCCGGAAGCGCGATGTGGCTGGTAATGCGCGCACCCTTGCGAGCGATGGGTTCCTTCGCAATCTGAACCAGGATCTCCTGCCCCGTCTTGAGGAGTTCGCTGATAATGGGCAGGCTGGAAGTCTGCATACTGGGTCGGTGCCCCCCGCCATGGCGACGGCGGCCCATGTCGCGGCCACGGTTTCCGCGACGCCCGAACCGGCGATCCGGACGCCGCGCAGGAACTCCGCCGGCAGGCTCTTCGCCGGATTCCGCGGCAGGCTCCTCGACATCCGCTTCCGCCGACTCATCCTCGGCGAAGTCTTCCTCTTCAGCTTCGGTAAAGTCCGTTTCCGACTCGTCGGTGTCTTCGTCCTCGCTGGCTTCGGCCGGATTGTCGTAGCCGAGCCGCTTGTCGATGTGAACGTCGCGGACGGTTTCCCCGACCGTGTCGGCCTGATCGAGAGTTTCCTCTTCCATTTCCTCCGGCCCATGTTCGTCGGCCTCGCCCGAGATAGGCTCGAAGTCGTATTCGTCCTCGTCGATCGTCTCTTCTTCGAGCACACCCATGCCGGGCGTATACCCGAACAACTGGCGGAGAACCTCGGCTTCAGGCGAAGGCTCGGCAGGACGGGCTTCAGCTTCGCCCTGGGGCTCTGAAGTGGAAGCTGGTCCAGTCGTGGATTCCCCGGCCTGCCCCTCGTCTTCTTCGATTTCCTCTTCTTCAACCGGCGCGCTGACGCGGAATTCGCTGAGGGGCGACTCGACGCGGTACGAAGCCGAGGCCTCTTCGGGCTCGTATTCGTGAACCTCCTCTACGGTTTCAACCGACGCCAGGGCTTCGGCGGCGACTGGAGCGGTCTGGCGTTCTTCAACCGGGGCCGGGGCCATGGATGCTTCCGCTGACTGAGCGTGAGCCGGGATCTCGGAGGCAATATCCTCGCCCGCGGGAGCAGCTTCCGAGGGCTCCTCCGCTACAGACCGGGAAGATTCCTGCCGGGCGGGAGTTTCTCTATCCCGATGACGCGAGAGGGTTTCGCCCGGAAGCACGAAGCCTCCATCCCATCCGCCGGGCACGTCCACAAGCGTGGAGGGCTTAGAGAAGCCGCGGCGGGCTGGGGCGCGCTCCCGACGGGCTTCGCTGGGCGGAACCGACTCGCTGCGGCCGCCGCCGTACCTGGAAAGGGATTCTCCAGGGAGAACAATGGGATGGTTCTGAGCCGCGATACCGCCCGGCGCACCGCGCTCGGGCAGCGCGATGGGTTCGGCACTTATGGCTTCCGCCACGACTTCAGGGGATTCCAGAGGACTCTCGCCCCGTTGCCCCCGCCCGCTGAAGCGGCGGCCGCGGCGGCCGGGCCAGCGGCGTACACCGGATTCGCCCTCATCGCGATTCTCGGAGCGCTCGCCGCGGCGTGGCTCCGCTGCCCGGGGTTCGGCTTCGGGTTCCTGCGCTCGCGAGCGCGACTGGCGGCTTTCCCTGCCCTCGCGAGGCTCGCGGGCACGCCGGCCACTTTCAGATCCGCGTTGACCGGAATCGCCGGAGCCGTCCACCCGGTCGAACTCGGCGGATTCCTCTTCCTGCTCTTCGAGAAAGTCTGTGACGTAGAGGAAGGCATCGCGTTCGAGGCCCACGTCGACAAATGCGGACTGCATGCCGGGAAGCACGCGGGTGACACGGCCCTTATAGATGGAGCCGGCTAAAGTGTATTCGTTTTCGCGCTCGTAGTAGATTTCCGAGAGCTGATCGTCTTCAAGAATCGCAAGCCGCGTTTCGTGCGGCGTGCTGGAAATGCAAATCTCTTTTGCCATTCCGCCTCTATGTGCGCCAGGACGGAGGGAATCCGGATTGCGGGCAGAAATCAGAAAATGGAAGCAGAACCACCGGGATCGCAGACCGCGGCGGCATTTCCTCCCGAGGGCGCTGGAGAGCGACCTGAGGAGAAAGCCGGAGATGGGTTGCTTGAGACTTGCATCGCTACCGGAGATTCAGCCGCGTGCGCAGAGTTTGTGACCGCTTCAGCCGCATCCAGCGGCGGGGCCGTTCCCCATCCTGCCACGCTCATTCCTGATCCTGACCGGCCCGATTCCATACGTCTGGCCGGTTGTAAATTCGTGAAACTTCCAAAACCTGGGCCCGCCCAGCGGGCCGAGTCTGAATTCTGTACACCGGCTAGTTCACGAAGCGGCTCATGCGGACGTTCATCACCATGCCGAGAGCCAGGAACGTGAATAGCACCGAAGACCCCCCATAGCTCATAAGAGGAAGAGGGATACCGGTAACCGGCATCAGCCCCAGAACCATACCGACGTTGACGGCTATCTGGAAAATCAGGACCGCCACTACGCCCATCACCAGGAACGAACCCGGCAGGTCCGCGGCTGTCTGAGCGTTCTGCATCAAACGCATCAGTATTAAGAAGTATAGCAGGAGGACGAGGACCGCGCCCACAAACCCGTGCTCCTCGCTAAAAGCCGCAAAAATGAAGTCGGTGTAGGGAATGGGCAGGAAATCGCCCTGTGTCTGGGTGCCGCGGCTGGCCCCGCGGCCGAAAACGCCCCCATCGCCCACAGCGATCTTGGACTGCAGGATCTGATAGCCGCTGCCCCGGGGATCGGCATCCGGATTCATGAAGCTGGTCAGGCGGGCCTTCTGATAAGGCTTCAGGACCTTGCCGCTCATCCATACGGTTCCGACGCCGAGAACAGCTACCAGCACCAGCACGGATGCCCGCTTCCAGCCGACGCCGCCCAGAAAGAGCCCGATGAGCAGGATCGGAGTGTAGGTTAGGGCCGTACCCAGGTCCGGCTGTTTCAGGACCAGCAGCATGGGAACGGCGACCAGAGCGAGGGCCTGGAGAATGTCGCGCCAGGTTAGCTCCCGGCCGGCGAGGTTGGTGAAATATCGAGCCATGACGACGATGAGGACGAGCTTGACCCACTCCGAGGGTTGGAAGTGGATGCCGCCGGGAAAGCGAATCCAGCGCTTACCGCCCAAAACGCGCTGCCCAACTACAAGTACAGCCACCAGTGAAAGCAGACAGAAACCGTAAAGCCAGTAAATGGCATTCAGCAGCTTGTGGTAGTCAATAACCGACATGACGAACATCGCCACCAGGCCGCCGGCGATCCAGAGAATCTGGAGCTTCTGAAAACCGTGGAATTTGGTGTGCTGGGTGGCGGAATAGATCTCCAGGACGCTGATGACCGAGAGGATCATCACGAAACCGAGCAGCGTCCAGTCGAAATCGCGGAGGGAGAGAAAACGGCGCATAAAGCAGCGGATCCCCGGAGGGCCCGTTTCGGGTTGAAAGTTGAATCGATTATCGCATCCTGGTGCGGTTGATCAGCGCGTGATTTTACCCCTCGGTTTGCTACCCTTGGCCCATGCCTGACCGCTCTCATTCCCTGCGCGCCCATGTCCTGCTGCTGGGAGTGGTCTTCATCTGGGGCGCCACCTTCGTCGTGGTGAAACAGGCTCTCGCTGATATTTCTCCCCTGCTCTTCAACTTTTTGCGGATGGCTCTGGCGTTTGTCTGTCTGGCGGCCATCTACCGCGGACACTTTGGACGGATGAACCGGCTGGCTCTGGCCAGCGGGGCGATTGTTGGGCTTTGCCTGGCTATCGGCTATGACTTCCAGACCACGGGACTTCGGCTGACAACCCCGTCGAAATCGGCGTTCATTACCGGCACGGTGGTGGTCCTGGTACCGCTGCTGTCCGCCATTCCGGGACTGCGCGTCCGGCACGTGAGCGCTCCCCGCTGGAACGCGTGGCTGGGAGCGCTGGTCGCGTTCTGGGGGATTGTGCTGCTCACCATGCCGCCAGGGGCGGGATTGGATTTCCACTCGATCGGGCTCGGCGATCTGCTGACCTTCGGATGCGCGGTGGGATTTTCACTGCACGTTCTGGCGCTCGCGCACTGCTCGCCGCAAGTCGACTTCGAACAACTGGCAATCCTTCAGATCGGCTTCTGCACCGTGTTTATGGGCGCGAGTCTGCCCTGGCTGGAGCATCCATGGGTGCGCTGGACACCGCAGGTTTTTGTCGCCCTGGGAGTCACGGCTGTGTTTGCGACGGCCGTCGCTTTTGCGGTGCAGACATGGGCGCAGCGGCTCCTCCCGGCCACGCATACGGCGTTGATTCTCGCGCTGGAGCCTGTGTTCGCGTGGCTTACCTCGTGGGTGTTTCTCGCGCAGGAATTGGGACGGCGAGGAACGGCGGGATCTCTGCTCATTCTGGTGGGGATCGCCGTGACGGAATTTATCCCCGCCCCCGTACAACCAACCGCTCATGAAGGCGTTCCACTGACGTAAGGCAACAGACTCCGTGAAACTGCTGGAGCTCCGGCAGCCAGCTTTGCGTCTAATGTCCAGCACTCCGGAGCGGCCCTTCCAGTCGGCTCATTCCACAGCTTCTGTCCCGGCTCTATATACTGGAGCGCGAGACGCGGGTTCCCGGACACACTAAAGATCGCGAGGTACGATCCCAAATGAAATCTCTTTTCGGGCGGTTCCGTTCCAACCGTCTGTTTTCAAGCTTTACCCTGCTGGGCACGTTGTCGGCGGGCATTCTGATCGGGTCCGTTGTCGTCAACAACGTGCGCGGGCAGGAGTCGCAGGTCAACAGCTCCGATGCGACACCGCTGACGGTTCCGGCACCGCGCGATCTGAGCACGCCATTCACCAAAATCGCGAAGGAGACTTCGCCCGCGGTGGTGAACATCGATACTCAGATCCTTCCCCCCAAACAGGCGCAGAACCCTCCCCGCGGCCCGCACGGAATCGTGCCGCCTGGAAACAGCGGAAACGGCAAAGGCAATGGCAGCGGAGGCGGCAACGGCGAAGACGGCCAGGGCGGCTTCCAGGACTTTTTCAACCGGTTCTTCGGAATGGGACCTGACCTCAACAATCCCGATACAGGCCAGGAACGGGAGTCGCTGGGCTCGGGATTCATTGTCGATCCACGCGGCTACATCATCACGAATTACCACGTGATCGCGAAAGCAGACACAATTGCGGTGCGCCTGGCGAACGATCCCGAAGGCAGCCAGGGACGCCCGGCGCAGGTGGTGGGCTTTGACAAGGCGACAGATCTGGCCGTTTTGAAAATCAAGACCAGGGAGCCGCTGCCCATCGAAAAAATGGGCAACTCCGACGGCGCTCAGGTGGGCGACTGGGTCATCGCAATCGGCGAGCCGTTCCAGCTCGAGCATACCGTGACAGCGGGAATCATCTCGGCGAAGAACCGGACAATGCCGGGAACTTCGGCTGAGTTCCAGCATTTCCTGCAGACGGACGCCGCTATTAATCCAGGTAACTCCGGGGGACCGCTGATCAACATGGCGGGCGAGGTCATCGGGGTCAACACGGCGATCTACACGCAAACCGACGGCAATGAAGGCATTGGTTTTGCCCTGCCGTCGAACACGATCGTGAGCGTCTATAACCAGCTGATCGGGCCGGAACACCGCGTGGTGCGGGGCAGCATTGGAATCGTCTTCAATGCGTACCAAAACAGCGCCGTTGCGCGGATGTACGGGTATCGGGCCGGCGTGATGATCGGCCGCGTGGATCCAGGCCAGCCGGCGGCGGAAGCGGGGCTGCAAAAGGGAGACGCGATCGTCAGCGTCGACGGGCGTCCGATCGCAAGCGGCAACGACCTCGTCAGCATCATCTCATCTCACAAACCCGGCGATAAGGTCGACATCGGATTCATGCGGAACGGGAAGTTGATGCACGCCACGGTGACCATCGGCGACTGGGACAAAGTCCAGGCGGCGGCGCAGGCCAGCGCGGAACAGAGCCAGGGTCCGCAAAACCAGAACGCGCCCGGCCAGTCGGCCACGCGGCTGGGCATCACGGTGACAGACCTGCCCGCTGGTGCACCGGCAGGATTGCACGGCGTGATGATCCAGTCCGTGAAACCTGGTTCGTTTGCCGATCAGATCGGAGTGGGTGACTTCCAGGGCGGAGTGATCGAAGCGGTGAACCGCCAGCCGGTGAACAATGTGCAGGACTTCGAGCGGATCGTCTCTGGCCTGCACTCCGGAAGCGACGTGGTGTTCGTGATTGTGGACCCTCAGAGTCCAACTGCCGGCAACAATTACCTGGGTGGGACGCTGCCGTAGAAAAAACGATGAGGTGGCTCCGGCAGCTGTCCGGAGCCGCTCAACGTACGCATAAACCCGGGCTGTTGGGTCCATTCGCGGCATAAAGGCGGCACGCCGGCCCGAAACTGCATCCGAAATGATCAAAAAGTGGTACTCGAAAGTTTGGGTACCCTTGCGCATTTGGTTGATTTTTAGCATGGCCGCCTGTAGTCTTCTGCCAGACAACACCAGTTCGCCGTATTTTCATTTTTCTGAGGTTTATCTGATGGTGTCCTCCAGGACCTGCCTGGCGATGTTGCTGGGCACTTTCCTATTGGCCGCTCCGGCCTTTGCAACCCGAACCCATCGCGCGGCGACCGCCGGCCACTCGCGTCGTTCCCTTCACCACCGCTACTCCCACCACCGCTATGCGCGACGGCATGTGACCCGGGGGCAGCGCGGCATTGAGCCGGCGCGCGCCCAGCAGATCCAGACTGCGCTCATTAAGGCACATTATCTAAGCGGCCCGGCCTCTGGCCAGTGGGATGCCACAACGCAGACGGCAATGGAGAAGTATCAGGCCGACCATGGCTGGCAGACGAAGCTGGTGCCCGACTCGCGGGCGCTCATCGCTTTGGGGCTCGGACCGAAGAATGACAAGACCCTGCCGGCTGCGGGCAGCACAGTTCCGGCCCCTGGCGCCAGCACGGACGCGAGCCTGCCGGCTCCGATGCCCGGCACGCTGGCCGACGCACATTCCCTGCCCAACTGAGCTCGCTCAGGAGTGGAGTCCAGACCGCCCCGCCCATCCGGCGGGGCGGTTTTGCGTACGATAGCACTCATGCCTCCTTCCACCACTTCTTTGCGTGTGCGCTATGCGGAAACCGATCAGATGGCCGTGGCTTATTACGCCAATTATTTTGTCTGGTGCGAGGTTGGCCGCGTGGAGCTTCTGCGCCAGCTCGGATTCGAATACAAGCAGATGGAGTTAGGCCACGGCTGCTATTTGCCCGTGGTAGAGGCCTCGTGCCGCTACAAATCGCCGGCCCGGTACGACGACGTTGTAACCGTGGAAACGCGGGTTTCGGGGCTGCGGACTTCGGTGGTCCGATTTGCTTACCGGCTGGTGACCGAGCGCGACGGAGCGGATGAACCGCTATTGTTGGCCGAAGCGGAGACGGTGCATGTGGTGGTGGATCGTGACATGCGAAAATGCCCGCTTCCAGAGCCTTATTTTTCCGCGATTCGGCACAGCATGGATGAATGAGTGCCCCGCGGGTTAAAATTCTCTCCGAGATTTCCCAGCGAGGCCGCGACCGCGGTTTTCGAGATGGATATTGCGGAGGAATATGAGACAAACGACAGCGTTGCTGAGCGCGAGTGTGTTGGCCCTGGGCGCACTGGCCCTGAGCGGGTGCGAGACCGGGCGAGTGAACAAACTTCACGCCCGCTTCGAGTCGGTTTCCGACCCCACGACCGTTCCCCATCCGAACCCGCAGTACGCTTCAGTGGACACGGGTATTCCTCCAGTGCCGGGGTCGCCGACAGCCGCCGGACCGAACGGCATGCAGCCCATGAATGACAGCGAAGCGCGAGCCAATCCCGGAGCCGACCAGGGCGTCGAAGCATGGCCGCGGCGCCAACCCGTGGACCCGTTTGTGCGGCAGTAGACAGCGGACAACGTTCAGGGGTTCGTCTTCGCCGATGAGGACGCGGTCGCTGGAGTTGCGTGCATCAGCGTGGCCACGATTGGAAGCTCCGCAAGGGGCGCTATTGAAGATTCCCCATAGAGAACGGGCTGACCGTCCGGCGATGGTTCGTTTTCGATTCCCGGCTCCAGTGTGATGCGAATGCGGTGCAGACCGGCGCGGAGATTCGCGCTGATGCGAGTGGGCTGCACAGCGTCGCCTGGCGAGCCGCAGACCTGCGGGCGCGGCTTCGGGCTATGGAAGGGTGGGCCATCGTCAATCTGCAAAGTCGCTTCCCGGCTGGTCAGCAGCGTGAAGGTGTACCCGGCTGTTCCCGTGACGCTGAGGAATCCGGACCAGATCGTTTCTCCGCCGGCCTGAGTCCTCGCAAGTTCTCCATAGAGCGACGGCGGAGTTGGCGACGCAGGGAGCGCGCGGCTCTCGACGACAACTGATTCCGATGACCAGATATCACTGCGGCCAGGACCGGAGGCGCGCAACAGCACGCGAAAGCGGCCGGAGCCGTCGAGCAGCGTGCCTTGCGTATCGGGAAATGCATGGCGAACCGTGGCCCCGGAGGCAGACGTCCCATCGCCGAAGAGCCAATGATAGTGCCAGCCCGGAGCGGGATGAATCACCTGGAAGGTAACCGCCTCGTGCGGGGAGATCAGGCTCGGCCAGTATTCCCAGCTCGCGTGACCCGAGCCCGGATGGAATACGGGCTGGGCCGTGCCCACCTTTACGTCGAGCGGAATTTGGGAGTCTTGCCACGCGCCGGAGCCCAGGGTATGGACGCCCTGAAGCACAACCCCATGCACATCCGGTCCGCTGAGGACAGACGGCACCATCGGCGGTCCATCCATGGCCGCAATATTGGAGAACGTAATGCCGTGGACGCTCGAATGAGGCTCGCGTATCTGGAAAAGCGAATAGTAATCCTCGAGCCGAATATCGCTGATGCGGTAGTTCGAGTGCGTCTCGACGCCGAAGGGATCGGTCCACATTTCAAAGAACGCGAACGGCACCATGCAGCCGCCGTACCCGGTGTGCAGCACGTCAAGGTTGCGAAACACGATGTTCGCGCTCTGAAACGTCTTTTGCGGCCAGCCCACGCGGATGGTGTTCGAAATGCTCGTCGAGAGCACGTCGTTTTCGATGTCGATGTTGGAGACGAGACCGCCTGGCTTGCGCATAGCCTCAGTCGTGTAGCCGTCCCAGTTGCCGATAAGGGCGAAGTTGTCGTCAGAGGCGCGAATGAAGCTGTCGCGGACGGTGGCATCGCGCGTGGCCAGGAAGTCCATGCCGTCCTGATTGGCGTTGTTGGGATTGCCGCCGATCACATTGACGTTGTAGAAGCCGATGTGGCGCGAATCCGTCATCTGGATTTGCCAGGTGCGGCTGTGCACGATGCAGGTAATCCCATCGATCTCGATGTTGCGGGCGTGATCCATCACGATGCAGTGCCAGTTGCGGCGATGGATCCAGCCCGTATCGTCGTGAGGATTCTGCGGGCCGTTGTAGTCGAGGATGCCCCGGCCGAAGACGCGGACGTCGTGCACCTTCCAAAGATTCAGCGCTCCGAAGACCACCGCGCCAGGGGCGAGATAGATGCGATCCCCGGAGTGGGCGTCGATGTTCTCGTGGTGAACGCCGGGGCCATAATAGCGAACCCCCGGGGTTGCGGCGGTGGCGTGCGACCCATCGGGTGGATTGCCAAAAAGGAAGAGCATCTGCGAGTCGGCGAAGTGGTCGCCAGGACGGGCGATGACGAGTTTGACGGGGCCATTTTGCGGGCCGGGGACACGGAAGGAGATGACGGCTCCGCGGCGCTGTGGGCGAATGCCGTAACGCATGGGCTGGATTTCGACACCCCGATCCCAGTAGTGGGCGTCAGACGCGCGGATCGAAACGGTGGCGGGGCCGTCGTAGTCGAAGCTCAGAATGTAATACTGGCTGACGGCGTGGAAAACGGGCGCGGTGTGTCCATTGACAGTAACGGTGAAATAGCTGGAGCGGACGGGCGCGGGAACGGGAGAGATGAACACGTGGGTGGCGGCGAAGGCCGGAGACCCGCTCAACGAAAAGCAAACCATCATGCAAAACACGATCCGCATCATCGAAGGAGACCCAGCTTTCAGAGTGGGCGCTGAACCCTAAACCCTACACCCGGGGCCCTGCCGTTTCTACATCACCTCCGACGCGCTGATGCCGAGCCAGGCAAGCGAGCGGATCAGTTCGCGCTGGGTGACGGCCGCGGTGGCGAGGAGCAGCGCTTTGCGGGCGGGATCCTCTTCGCTGAGGATGTGGTGGAGACGATAGAAATTGCTGAAGTCCTGCGCGAGCTGGAAGGCGTGCCTGGCCAGGTAGGCGGGCTCGGCGGTCTGAATGCACTGGTCGAGGAGCAGCGTCGTTTTCGCCGCGCGCAGCCACACCTCCCAGATTCCTTCCGTCCCCGGGCCTGAAAGATACTGGGCCAGGTCGTGCCCGCGGAGGGCGGCAAGCGCCTCCTCGGGGGTGGTTCCAGCCTTGCGGAAGATGCTGCGCGTGCGGACCACGGCGTACTGAAGATAGGGGCCGGTCTCGCCTTCGAAGCTGAGCGCATCCCTGAAATCGAAAGCGATGACCGAATTGCGCGTGAAGCGCAGCATGAAATAGCGGAGTGCACCCACCGCAATGACGTGCGCGGTCGCGTCGCGCTCGAGTTCGCTGAGCTCAGGGTGGCGCGAATCGACTTCGGCGCGCGTGGCGGCAAGAAGCTTGTCGATCAGGTCGTCGGCCTTGACGCCGAAGCCTTTTCGCCCGGAGACCTCGATGTACGCGCGGGCCTGGTCTTCGGGGGAGACTTCGTAACCGAGCTCCATCGCACAGCGTGGGGTCAGAGCAACCATTTCGTATGAAAAATGCGTGTAGCGCGCCGCCTGCTCGGTATAGCCGAGTGCGCGGAGAGCCTCAATCACGTTGGCCTGGGGATCCGCCTGGCGTGAGTCAATGACGTTATAGATGGCCTGCGCCCCACCAAAATGCGGATGATTCGACTCCCCCGTCTCGGCGGAGATCCAACACTCGCGATCTGCATAACGGAAGAACGGGCGATAGGCGAAGTCGCGGCCAAGCAGGCCGAACTTCCAGAGATGGTAAGCGATGTCCTTGCCGACATAGGTAACGGTGCCGTTCGAGCGGACAATCACCTTGGCATCCTCGTCCGGGCCCTCACTTCCCTCTGTTTCCGCCGTTCCCGGGCGTTTCATCACCCAACAACCCTTGTTCTTGCCTTCTGTCTCGAAATACAGGACGCCCTTCGCCTTGAGCTGTTCGAATGCAAGATCCCAGAACTGCAGGTGCAGGATCTCGCTCTCGCGCGGCAGCAGATCGTACTCAATGCCCAGGCGCAGCATGGTTTCCAGATGACGGCGCAGGATGGCCGTGGAGACGAGTTCCGCGATTCTCGCCGAGTCGTTGCCGCCGGACTCGATAGCGTGCAGCGTGTCCAGGCGGAGCTTTTTGCGCGCTTCGGCCTGCTCGGGCTCGCCCGTATACCAGAGCGAGACACGGGCATAGAGATCCCAGCAGGCATAATCGATCCGCTCGCCGGAGGCCGCGAGGTCGGCAACCCATTCCTCTGCGCCTGCCAGCGTGAGAGCCTCGAGATGCACCAGACCTACGACGATATCGGCGACCTGCACGCCGGTATTGTCGATGTAGTTTTGAACATCCACCTGATGCCCCGCCGCCCGCAGCAGGCGGACAAAAGTATCGCCCAGAATCGCGTTGCGCAGATGGCCGACGTGCGCGGCTTTGTTGGGGTTAATGCTGGTGTGTTCGACCAGCGCGTGCAGGCGCTGGCTGGGCGCTGGAAGTGCAAAGCTCATGGCGTAGGAATCAACGGCGGCGGCGCGGTCCAGCCTCGCGTTAATGTATCCCCCACCTGCGACCTCGAAGGCTGCAAAGCCGGGTGCGTAACCGAGAGCCGCAACGATCTCCTCGGCGATTTTGCGCGGAGCCTTGCGCAGGCGGCGCGCCAGCTCGAAGGCCAGCGGCGTGGCGTACTCCCCAAAGGCCAGGTCGGGCGGCTGCTCCAGAACGACAGTGTCAACCTCGATCTGGTAGAGGCTGCGCAGCACGATGCGCAGGCGTTCTTCCAGCTGCTTCTGCTGATTCAGGTACACTTGGGATCACCTTTTTCATCAGGGTACAGGGTATAGGGTGCAGGGTGCAGGGTGCAGGGTACAGAGCACGGCGAGCCCCGCGCTGCCTGATACCATTTTGGAAGAAGCGAGACACTGCCTGGTTCCCTTCCTATGCCGGACAAGTTCTACCTGACCACCCCGATCTACTACGTGAACGCGCGCCCGCACATCGGCACCACCTACACCACGGTGGTGGCCGACGCGATTGCGCGGCGCAAGCGGTCGCTGGGCATTGAGACGTTTTTCCTCACCGGAACGGACGAACACGGGCAGAAGATCGAGCGCTCGGCGGAAAAGGCCGGCTGCACCCCGCAGGAATTCACTGACCGTGTTTCCGCGGAGTTTCGCGGCCTGTGGGACCGGATGGGGCTCACGTACGACGACTTCATCCGGACAACGGAGCCCCGGCACAAGCAGGCCGTGCAGAAGCTGTTCGCTCTGCTGCGCGACCAGGGATACATCTACAAGGGCTCGTACACCGGGCAGTACTGCGTGTCGGACGAAGCCTACGTCGATGTGCCTCCAGGCGCGCCGTGCCCGGAGTGCGGGCGTCCGACGGAGACCGTCAACGAAGAAAACTACTACTTCAAGCTGTCGGCATTCGAGCGGAAGCTGCTGGAGTTTTACCAGGAGCATCCGGAGTTCATCGAGCCGGAAACGCGGCGCAACGAAGTCATATCGTTCGTGAAGAGCGGGCTTCGCGATCTGTCCGTGAGCCGGACCAGCTTCAACTGGGGCATTCCCGTTCCCGGCGATGAAACGCACGTGATCTACGTGTGGATGGACGCGCTGGCGAATTACATCACTGCGCTGGGCTGGGGCTCCCAGGATCCATCGCGTTACGACAGGTTTTGGCCTGCCGATCTGCACATCGTCGGCAAGGAAATCACGCGCTTCCACTGCATCTACTGGCCGGCGTTCCTGATGGCCGCGGGGCTGCCGCTGCCGAAGAAGGTGGTCGGACACGGCTGGCTGCTCTTTGAAGACAACAAGATGTCGAAGTCGCGCGGCAACATCGTGCGGGCGGAGACGATTCTGGACACCTTTGGCGCGATGAAACCCGATCTGCCGAAGGCCGAGCAGGACCGCTTCGGCGCCGACGTGCTGCGGTACTTCCTGCTGCGCGAAGTGGTCTTCGGCCAGGATGGCAGCTTCAGCTTCGACGCCCTGGTGCAGCGCTACAACTCCGATCTGGCGAACGGCTACGGGAATCTGGTGAGCCGGACGCTGGCGATGATCGGGCGGTATTTTGGCGGGGTGGTGCCGGAGAATTCGAACGTCCCGTCCCTGGTGTCGCTCACGAAGCTCGCAGAGAACTTCACGAATCGCGCTATTCCGCTTTATTCGGAGCGCTTCGACGATTTGAGGTTCTCGCTGGCTCTCGAAACCGCATGGGAAATGGTCGGGCAGTTGGACGGGATCATCACGGCCAGTGCTCCGTGGAAACTCGCAGCGAAGGATGATGCAGACAGCCGCGCTGAGCTAGCGGCGATCTTGTATGCCGCCGCCGAGGCGATCCGCATCATCACCGCCCTCGTCTACCCCGTCATTCCCGAATCAGCCGCGAAGGTCTGGGCGCAGCTCGGGCAGGGCCACATCACGCAGGCCAATCTGAAGGATCTCAAGTGGGGTGGGTTGAAACCGGGGACGAAGCTCGGCGAGAGCACTCCACTCTTTCCCCGCGCTGAGAAGGAGGCAATCACGCGTATGAACGAAATGGAGCAGAAGAACAACCCCGCCCCGGCGGCGGCAAGCGAACCCGGCAATGAGGGCAAGGCCGCGCATGTTTCGAAGCTGCGTTCGCTGCTGGACGGCCTGGCTGTGGCGGCGTCCGAGTCGACGAACGAGACGGCAGCGATCCTGGCTCTGGAGAGCGCGGTGGCCGAGACGGTACGGGAATTTGTGAGCGGAAGTGAGAAGCGTGCGCCGGCGAACCCTGTGCCGGTGAAGGCCAATCCGCCCGCAACCGTTGGGCCCGCCACGGGAACGCCCGTGATGCCCGCTGCGCCATCGACAGGAACTGTAGCGGCTCCGGCAGCTGCGCCGGCGCTGCCGGAAGGCAAAATCAGCATCGACGATTTTGCCAAGGTGGAGCTGCGCGTGGCCCAGATCAAGGTCGCGGAGCGCGTGCCCAAGGCCGACAAGCTGCTGCGCCTGGAGGTGGATCTGGGCGATGAGACGCGGCAGATTCTCGCCGGCATCGCCGAGGCCTACGCGCCGGAGTCTTTGATCGGGCGCAAAGTGGTGATCGTGGCGAACTTGGCGCCGCGCAAGCTGCGCGGCCTCGAATCGAACGGGATGATTGTGGCCGCGTCGGTCGCAGGCGGACGGCCAGTGCTCGCGGGCTTCCTGGAGGATGTGGAGGTTGGGGCGAGGCTGAAGTAATGATCGACTCGCACTGCCATCTCGACAGCCCCCGCTACCACGAGGATCGCCCGGCGCTGCTGGAGCGCGCGTGGGCGGCGGGTGTGCGGCAGATTCTGACAATCGGCATAGGCGAAGGGCCGGACACCATGCACCAGGCGCTGCAGATCAGCCGGGAATATGCGGGACGAGCCGGCATGCCGAAGATCTGGGCCAGCGCGGGGGTGCATCCGCACGAGGCGCGGCTGGCCGACGAGGCAGCTTTCGCGAAGCTGGATGCGCTGCTCCCGGAGCCGGAAGTTCTGGCCTGCGGCGAGATTGGCCTCGACTACTTCTACGACCATTCCCCCCGCGACGAGCAGAAGGCCGTCTTTGCGCGGCAGATGGAGATCGCCTCCGGACGGCGGAAGCCGATCGTCATTCACTGCCGTCCGTCGCAGAACAGCACAGACGCCTGGGATGACACTTTGGCCATGCTGAAGGCGCAGTGGGGGCCGACCGGCCTGGGCGGTATCCTGCACTGTTTCAGCGGCGAGCAGCGGCACGCGGACGAGGCAATGCAGCTCGGCTTCCTGATCTCCTTCGCCGGGAACCTCACCTTCCCGAAAGCCCAGGCGATCCGGGATGTGGCGGCGGCGGTTCCCCTGGACCGGATGCTGATCGAAACCGACGCGCCGTTTCTGGCGCCAGTGCCCAACCGCGGCAAACGCAACGAGCCGGCCTTTGTGAAGGAGGTGGCCGCAACGATCGCCGGGCTGCGTGGGCTGGAGCCGGATGAGGTCGCGAACCGCACGGCGACAAACTTCAGCGCGTTTTTCGGGGTGGAAATCTCCGCTTCCTGACGCGATTTGCGTCGGTAGCGGATAATCTAGAGAGGCAGGGTTGGAACTATGGCGGCCGAAAACTCCTTCGATATCGTCAGCAAAGTGGATTTTCAGGAAGTGCGGAACGCCATCGATCAGGCGATCAAGGAAGTCCGCACGCGGTTCGACCTGAAGGATTCCCGTTCGGAGATTCACCTTGAGGGCGAGGACGCCATTCAGCTGGCCTCCGCGGACGAGTACAAGCTGGAAGCCGTGAAAGAAATTCTGCGGCAGAAGCTGGTCAAGCGGGGTGTTTCGCTGAAGGCGCTGACCTTCGGTAAAGTGGAACCAGCAGCCGGCTCCAGCGTGCGGCAGGAGATTGCGCTGCAGCAGGGGATTGCCGCCGAGAAGGCGAAAGAGATCGTCCGCATCATCAAAGACTCAAAGAAAAAGGTGCAGGCTTCCATTCAGGGAGATACGGTGAGGGTAACGAGCAGGGACCGGGACGCCCTCCAGGAAGTGATCGCGCTGCTGCGCGGGCGCGAACTCGGTATTGACATGCAGTTCACGAATTACCGCTCCAACTGAGCGGCGGCCCCCGGGATTGAGGAAACTCGATTGAGCACAGTGGCGACAGCGACGGCGAAGGAAGTCTTCGATCTTCTGCACGAGGACCTTGCGGCGATCGAGCGGGAATTCGGCGCGGACGCGGTTTCGTCGGTGCAGGCGATCACCGAGATTTCCGATTATCTGCGCGAGGGTGGCGGCAAGCGGGTCCGGCCGTCCCTGCTGCTGCTGGCAGCGCGCGGACTTGGCTACAGCGGTAAGGGGATGATCCGGTTGGGCGCCGTCGTGGAGATGGTCCACACCGCAACGCTGGTGCACGATGACATCATCGATGCGGCGGAAACCCGTCGCGGCCGGCCCTCCACAAATCGGGCCTGGGGCAGCAGCAAGTCGGTGCTGGTCGGCGACTGGCTTTACATGCAGGCTTTCCGGGTGGCACTGTCGGAGCGAAAATTCCGGGTGCTGGAGTTGCTGATCGGCCTCACGCAGCAGATGGTCGAAGGCGAGCTGATTCAGATGGAGCGTCTCGGCCAGTTCATCTCTGAAGAGGAATACAACGACCTGATCTACCGGAAAACCGCTTGCCTCTTCGAGGTCTCCATGCGGCTGGGCGCGACCCTCGCCGGCGCGGACAGAGATCTGGAAGATAAGCTCGGAGAATACGGAAAGCGCTTGGGGTTGGCGTTCCAGATCGTTGACGACGTCCTCGATCTGACCGCCAGCGAAGAGGTTCTGGGCAAACCCGTGGCCAGCGATCTGCGCGAAGGCAAAGCGACGCTGCCGGTGATCCATACGCTGCTCAACGGAAGCACCCCGGCGGAGCGGGCCGCGATCCAGACCGTACTGGCGGAACGGAATTTTCTGAGCGTCAAGCACGGTGAAATTCTGGAAATCCTGAATCGGAACCAGTCGCTTCAATATGCAATGCAGGCCGCCTACGCCCATGCCGCCGCGGCCCACGCCGCGCTGGCGGTTCTGCCAGAGAGCGATTACAAGCGCGCGCTGCAGTGGATGCCGGAATTCATTGTGGCCCGCGAAAAGTAGCTTTCGCTCCCGCCCCGTGGGCGCGATACTCTGGATTCCAATGAAATTGTCAGCCATCGCGCAGGCGCTTGGCGCCGAGGTGGATGCCCTGGGCGCCGACCCGGAAATTACGGACATTGCCGGCCCGGGAACCGCCACGCCGGAGACACTGCTCTTTGCGGAAGACTCCCAGAGCCTGATCGCCGCGCTCGCATCTCGGGCGGGCGCGGTGATTGTCGCCGCGAAACTCGCCGGAACCGCGGGAGGCAAACCGGTGATCATCGCGCCTCAGCCAAGGCTGGCGTTCGCGCGGGCGGCACGGTTGCTGCGGCCACTCGAGACCGTGGCCGGAGTTCATGAGACAGCGGCTGTCGATCCATCGGCGACACTTGGGGAGCACGTCTCAGCAGGCGCCTGTGCCGTGATCGAAGCCGGCGCGACCATTGGCGCGGGAACCTGGATCGGCGCGGGCGCGGTAATTGGAAGGGGCGTAAAGATCGGAGCGAGGTGCCGGATTTACCCGCGAGTGGTGATTTATGCTGGCGCGGAACTCGGCGACGACGTAGTGGTTCATGCGGGAGCCGTGCTCGGTTCCGACGGCTTTGGATATGTGCGGGATGCGCAGACAGGCACATACCTGCAGTTTCCCCAGCAGGGACGGCTGGTGATCGAAGACGGCGTCGAAATTGGCGCGAATACCACCATCGACCGGGGCGCGCTTGAGGAAACTCGGATTGAACGCGGCGTGAAAATCGATAACCTTGTACATGTGGGACACAACGTCCGTGTCGGGCGCGACGTGGTGATCGCGGCGCAGACAGGGATATCGGGTTCCAGCACGATTGGCGCAGGCGCGGTAGTCGGCGGACAGGTGGGAATCGGGGATCATGCTGCGGTCGGTGAGCACGTAATTCTGGGGTCGGGCTCCGGGGTGCTCACGCACAAGAAGGTGAACGGGCCGGGCGTGGTGTTCTGGGGGCGCCCCGCGCGTCCGCTGCGGCAGTATTTAAAGGAGCTGGCAGCATTGGCGCGGCTGGGGCGCAGCAGCACAGGCGACCGGCAATAGTGTCAAATAGCAGGACGCCCGGGACTCAGACGCCCCTCGCTAGAGCAGAACCAAGATAGCTATAGACCGATAGGCGAAAGAGGTACAGAGTTTAGTTGGCGACTCTCCGCGTTGATGAAAGATGGCGCGACCCTATTCGGACGATTTGCGCAGGAAGTTTCTGGAGGCCTACGAGGCGGG
>DAHUYD010000016.1 GCA_027315385.1 Acidobacterium sp. | reverse complement strand
CCCAACCGGCGCTATGCGGATCTGGTGATGCAGCGGCTGCTGAAGGCAATGATGGCCGGGCAGAAGTCGCCGTATTCGGACGATGAGCTGGCCGCCGTGGCGGCGCAGTGCACGAAGATGGAGGATGCGGAGCGGAAGTTTTCGCGGGAGATGCAGAAGCGGATTGCGGCCGTCGCGATGAGCGGAAGGATTGGGCAGAGCTTCGACGCGATTGTGACCGGCGTGAACGAGCACGGGACGTTTGTGCGGACGCTGCAGCCGCACGTGGAAGGGATGCTGGTGAGCGGCGGCAAGGGCATCGACGTGGGCGACAAGGTGCGCGTGAAGCTGGTGCGGACTGACCCGGAGCGGGCGTATATCGACTTCGCGAGGGAGTGAGGGAAGTGTATGAGAAAACTCGCTGCATTCGTAATATTGTGCATCGCCTTCTCAGTACCACATCGTGCGTGGTCTGCATCGCCGTGTGACGGCGTGGACCGCAGTCTCACGCCGGAACGCAAGGCCGCCTTCTCGATTGCGATTGCAAAGCAACTTCATCTCCGGAAGGTTGATGTTTGGGAAGCTTTCCAGTTTGGCGGTTGGTCGATCATTTATGTGGATGTTCCCGAAGCGGATCCCCCGTTTCTGTTTTATTCTCATGATCCACGGACCAGCTCTCCCGTCACGATGTGGAGCGGGGCTGCCGCCTACTTTGAGGAGCAGGAGATCAAGACCTGGACTCTGAAGAACGCTCCGGGGATTCCTCCGAAGCTTGCGAACTGCTTTGCGTGGCACGTTACAAAGGATCGGAATTGATCGTTGGCCATCGATTTGAGAGGGCTCTCCACTTCCAGGACGCGCGTCCTATAACGTAGGCTTAGGACCGATGCGCGCGAACCTTGCCACATTTGTCGACGATTTTCGGCGGCATGGCGATGCTACGGCGATCATCGTGTATCGCGGGAACCGGCGCATCGCGTCGACGTGGGCGGAACTGGCGGCGATGGCGGATCGCTTTGCCACGGATCTGATCCGGCGCGAGATTCCCATGGGCGAGCGCGTGGTGCTGTGGGGGCAGAACGGCCTTGCGTGGATGGGCGCGTTCTTCGGATGCGTGCAGCGGGGCGTGATCGCGGTGCCGCTGGATCCCGGCGGGGCAGCGGACTTCGCCAATCGAGTGATTGAGAATACGCGGCCGCGGCTGGTGGTGGGCGACGAGGAGCGGCTGCGGGAGATCCACGGAGACGTGGCGCGGCTCTCGTTCGAGGAGTTCGCCGACACGCTGCCGCAGACGCCCGGGCAGGATTTGCGCGAGGCGGGGCTGACGCTGGACACGCCTTTTCAGATCCTGTTCACGTCGGGCACAACGGCGGAGCCGAAGGGGATTGTGCACACGCACCGCAACGTGGTGGCCAGCCTCGATCCCATTGTGCGCGAGGTGCCAAAGTATCTGAAATACGAGAGGATTTTTCATCCGATCCGGTTTCTGCACACGCTGCCGTTGAGCCATGTCTTCGGGCAGTTCATGGGCTTGTGGATTCCGCCGTTGCTGGGGGGCGAGGTACATTTCGAGAACCGCTTGCAGGCACAGCGGATCGTGGAGCTGATCCATCGGGAGCGGATTTCGGTGGTGTGCTCAGTGCCCCGCGTGCTGGATCTGCTGCGGTCGCATTTGCTGGCGGCGTATCCGGAGCTGCCCGGCGAGATGAAGGCCGCGGCGAGCGAGAAGGTGTGGAAGCACTGGTGGCGCTTCCGGCGCATTCATCGCCTTTTCGGTTACAAATTCTGGGCGTTCGTGTGCGGAGGGGCGTCGCTGGGCCCGGAACTCGAAGGGTTCTGGACGACGCTGGGCTTCGCGCTGATTCAGGGCTACGGGATGACGGAAACGTCGGCGCTGATCACGCTGAACCATCCGTTCAAGCCGGGCAAAGGGACGATCGGGAAGGTGCTGCCGGGCCGCGACGTGAAGATCACGGGCGAGGGCGAGATTCTGGTGCGCGGCGACATGGTTTCAGGTTCGACCTGGCAGCAGGGAGCGCTGCGGCAGAACGAGAGCGAGTGGCTGGCGACCGGCGATCTGGCGCAGAAGGACGAGCAGGGGCAACTGCGCTTTGTGGGGCGCAAGAGCCAGGTGATCGTGACGCCGGCGGGTTTGAATGTGCATCCGGAGGACGTGGAGGCGGCGCTGAATGCGCAAGCTGGCGTGCAGGCCTCGGCGGTGGTGCCGCTGCTGACGCCCGCTGGTACGGAACCAGTGGCGGTGCTGGCGATACGCCGGGCCAGAGAAGGCAAAGCGAGCGATGAGGCGCAGCAAGCGGTAGTAGCCGCGAACCGGCAACTGGCGGAGTATCAGCAGGTGCGCCAATGGCGCTTGTGGCCGGAACTGGATTTGCCGCGGACTTCAACAGGAAAGATTCGGCGGCCAAAGGTGACGGAGTGGGTGAACGCGCAGCACGCGCAGGGCGCGGAGGCGACGGGCGATCCGCTGCTCGCGCTGATTCTTGCGATCACCCATGCGACGCCGGTGCAAGCGAGCGATGCGGCGCGGTTGTCAGAGGATCTGGGGCTGGATAGCCTGGGGCGGGTGCAATTGCAGTCGGAGGTGGAACAAAGGCTGGGGATCACGGTGGAGGATGAGGCGCTGGAGCGCACGGAGACACTGGGGGAACTGAGGCAGGTGCTGGGATTGGGTGAGCCTGTGGCGGCTCATGTGGAATCTGCGCCGGAAGCCTCACAGTCGCGGTCGCGGACAGCTGCTGCGGCGACGGTTCAGGCGGAGGTCGATCTGCAAAAGCCGGATATTCGCAAGCCGGGGGAAGATGATGTTTATCCACGGTGGCCGTGGTGGTGGCCGATGCGGATGGCGCGGAGCGGATTTTTGGAACTTGTTTCCCAGCCGCTGACGCGGCTTCTGGCCAAGCCCAGGGTGGAGCGGCCGAAGGATTTTAATCCTGAGCGCCCCGTGTTGCTGATCGCGAACCATGTAACCACTTACGACATGCCGCTGGTGCTGTATGCGCTGCCGGGGCGGATGCGGCGTCGCGTAGCGGCGATGATGGCGGGCGACATGCTGCGGGATTTCCGGCACATGCGGAATCTGGGTCCGGCGGGGCTGGACTTTCTGGGGCCGGCAGCGTATGTGCTGATCACGGGGCTTTACAATGCCTTTCCGCTGCCGCGCAGCGCGGGATTTCGGCGGTCATTCCAGCATGCGGGCGAGGCGCTGGATCGCGGGTACAGCGTGCTGGTGTTTCCGGAGGGGCACAGGACGCACGCGGGGCTGGCGGCGTTCCGACCCGGAATTGGGCTGCTGGTGAAGGAATCGAATGTGCCGGTGGTTCCGGTCGCGCTGGCGGGGCTGAGCGAGCTGAAGAGCCAGGGGCGGGGATGGTTCAGGTCCGGGCGGTTAGCGGTGAGGGTGGGCGAGCCGATGCGCTTTGGGCGGGAGAACACGCCCGACGAGATCACGGAGCGGTTACACGAGAAGTTGCGGCAGATGCTGTCGCGCTCGTGAGCATCTGACACTGGAGAGGTGTCTCATGGAGAGGGAACCGAACCGGGAGCGGGAACAGGAGTCGAGTGGCGAACGTCCGCAGGTGAGAGAACATCCCGAACAGAAGCGGCAGGATGAAACCGGACGTGAAGATCCAACCGATCCACGCAGCGTCGGCGAGCCGCCCTCCGAGGGCCGTGACCGTCAAAAGCCGGAGCGCGTCGCCTGACGCTGAGGCGTAAAGATGCGACGAGGGCCACCATGGCCCTCGTTTCGTCAGAGAAGTAATCGAGATTCGTGGCTAGCGGCCGCGTCCGCCGCCCTTTTGCGCCTGATAGCAATCGCGGCAATAGACCGGGCGATCGCCGCGCGGCTCAAAGGGCACGGTGGTCTGCTGGCCGCAGCTGGAGCAGACGACGGTAGTGCCCCCGCGCGATTCGCCCCGTTGGTAACCACCACCGCCACCTCCGCCGCCATCGTTTTTGCGGGACTGACGACAGGGTTTGCAGCGTTTCGGGGCCGAATAGCCGCGCTCCTGAAAGAACGCCTGGTCGGCGCTGGTGAAGGTGAACTCCCGTCCGCAATCGCTGCAGATAAGTTGCAAATCTCCTGCCATTTGAGTCCTCACTGGGGTACGTACGCCAATCATCCTCTATTTCGCGGAATCCGTAAACTCGGAATCGCAGGGTACCTTTGATTCGCCACGGGAGCCGGTGCGGTATCCAGAGGGGCACCCAGACCGGTATGATAAACGGTTTCGGAGAAAAACTGTTATGGCATTTCCTTTTACGGGCGTGGATTTTGTCGGTTTTGACAGCCTGCTGAACGACGACGAGCGGCTTTCGCGAGACACGGCACGGCAGTTCATTGAAGATAACCTGATTCCCATCATCGAGGAATGCAACCGTGAGGGGAGGTTTCCGCGGGAGCTGGTGCCGCAGATGGGGCAGCTGGGGTTTTTCGGAGCGAACCTGCAGGGGTATGGGTGCGCGGGGATGTCCAACGTGGAGTACGGCCTGGTGATGCAGGAGTTCGAGCGGGGCGACTCCGGGGTGCGCAGCTTTGTGAGCGTGCAGTCGGCGCTGGTGATGTATCCGATTTACGCATTTGGATCGGACGAGCAGAAGGACTATTGGTTGCCGAAGATGGCGACCGGCGACAAGCTGGGCTGCTTTGGCCTGACGGAGCCGGATTTTGGCTCGAATCCTGGCGGGATGCGGACGCGGGCGGACAAATCCGGCGATGAATACGTACTGAACGGCGAGAAAATGTGGATCACATCGGGGACGATCGCGGACGTATCGATTGTGTGGGCGCGGGTGTATGGGGATGCCGACTCGAAGGAAGGGCGGGTGCGAGGCTTTCTGGTGGAGAACGATCGCCCCGGATTCACCGCATACGATGTTCACGGGAAGTGGTCGCTGCGTGCGTCGGTGACTTCGGGGCTGTCGCTGCAGGATGTTCGGATTCCGGCGAAGAATTTGCTTCCGGGGTCGGATGGTTTGAAATCTGCGCTGATGTGCCTGAGCCAGGCGCGATATGGGATTGCGTGGGGGGCCGTGGGCGCAGCAATGTCGTGCTACGATACCGCGCTGCGCTATTCGCTGCTGCGGAAGCAGTTTCGTGACAAGCCGATCGCGAGCCATCAGCTGGTGCAGGAAAAGCTGGCATGGATGATCTCGGAGATCAGCAAGGCGCAATTGCTGGTGCTGCAGGTTGGAAGGCTGAAAGATCAGGAGAAAGCCGAGTTCCAGCATATCTCTATGGCGAAGCGGAACAACGTGTGGATGGCGCTGGAATGCGCGCGGCTGGCAAGGGACGTGCTGGGGGCGAACGGCATTACGGACGATTATCCGGTGATGCGGCACATGATGAATCTGGAAAGCGTGAAGACCTACGAGGGGACACACGATATTCACACGCTGATTCTTGGGCAGAGTGTGACGGGAATCCCGGCTTATTGAACCGGAATGAAGGCAACCCGGGAGCGGCGCAACCCGGCTACCGGCCTGACGTCTAACCAGTATGGTCTGGACGTGCAGGCCGTGCGTTCATGCATTTTCAAAAGATCGAGCGTCGTCCGGAACTGGATGCACTGCGAGGAATCTTCCTGGCGTGGATGATCTTCGTCCATCTGCCGACGCGGTTCAGCGACTTTGCGGCGCAACCTTTTGGATTTGTCTCCGCCGCTGAAGGATTTGTCTTTCTGTCGGCGCTGCTGGTAGCGCGGATCTACTCGCGCGAATACAGCGTGGACGCGGGCGGAGTGCGCCGGCATCTTTGGCGGCGATCACTGAAGATCTACGGCTATCACATGGCGCTGATCGCCTTCACCTTCACGGTGGTGGCGGCGTATGCGGTGCACGTGCGCCGGCTGGCCCTGACAAACATGCTGGATTTTTATCTGGCGCATCCGGTAGCGGGCGCAGTGGGAGCGCTGTTTCTGCTGTACTGTCCGCCGCTGCTGGATATTCTGCCGATGTACGTGCTGTTCCTGTTCCTGTCGCCGGTTGTGCTTTCGCTGGCGCGGCGGCTGAGCTGGAGTACTGTGCTGGCCGGCAGCATGGCTCTTTGGGCGGCGGCGCAATTTGGATTGAAGACGGAGTTCGATCACGCGCTGAACCAGGTGACGCAGCTGCATATCCCAGTCAACGAGACGGGGGCATTTAACCTGTTCGCGTGGCAGGCCCTGTGGATGACGGGATTGTGGATGGGGGCCGAGTCGGCGAGGGGAAAGGTACCGCTGAACCACGTGCCTCGCTGGACGATTCCTGTGTCGGGCGTGCTGTGCGTGTTCTTTTTCCTGTGCCGCTATGGATGGCTGGGGCCGCACCTGAACTGGCCGGCGCTGGGGCTGCTGGTGGACAAGTGGCAACTGGGGCCGCTGCGGGTGGTGAACCTGGTGGCGTTCACGATCTTCTTCTGGTGGCTGCGGAAGTGGGTGGTGCTGCTGATCCACCACGAGCCGTTCCTGACGATGGGGAAGGCGTCGCTCCAGGTCTTCTGCGCGCATCTGTTCTTCGTGTTCGCCGGGCTGGCGCTGCTTTACGGGGACATGAAGCAACTCGGATGGCGTACAGCCGTTGCGCTGACAGGGGTGACGTTTATCGCGTTGTTTTTCGTGGCGTTGCGCGAAGTGTCGAAGAAGCGGGCGAAAAGGGCCGGGAAGCCTGGCGGCTCTTCTCCCGCTTCCGCGAAGGAGACCGCCGAGGCGAAACACGAGCCTGCTCGCCTGCCGGTGAAGAGCGAAGCAGCCGATCTGGTTCGCTGACGGAGATCAGACGGCCACTGTAAAGGTATCTTCGTTGCGGGTGACGGCGTGATAAAGAGTGTCGCGCTCAACGGGAACGCGGCCGGCAGAGGTGATGAGACGCGTCAGCTCGGAGCGGGTCATACCCTGCGGGGTGGTCGCGCCGGCGTCGTGGTAAATCTTCTCCTCGATAACCGTGCCGTCGATATCGTCGGCGCCGAAGCGAAGTGCGATCTGCGCGATTTTCGGGGTCATCATCTGCCAGTAAGCCTTGATGTGCGGGAAGTTGTCGAGCAGCAGCCGGCTGACGGCGATCTGGCGGATGTCGGTGATGCCGGAGGTGCGCGGCAGGTGGTCAAGCGGCGTGTTGTCGGGATGGAACGCGAGCGGGATGAAGGTCTGGAAGCCTCCGGTGTCGTCCTGGAGGTCGCGCAGGCGGATGAGATGGTCCACGCGGTCCTCGTCGTTTTCGATATGGCCGTAAAGCATGGTGGCGTTGGATTTGAGGCCGAGCTGGTGCGCCATGCGGGCGGTTTCCAGCCATTCGTCGCCATCGATTTTGTGGTCGCAGATGATGTGACGGATGCGGTCGGCGAAGATCTCGGCGCCGCCGCCGGGCATGGAGTCGACGCCTGCATCCTTCAGCTGCTTCAGGGTTTCGGGAATGGTGAGTTTGGCGCGCTTCGCAAGGAAGGCAACCTCGACCATGGTGAAGGCCTTGATGTGGACTTGCGGAAAGCGCTTCTTAAGGCCGCGCACCAGATCGAGGAAGTACTGGAAGGGAAGGTCGGGATGGAGGCCGCCGACGATGTGGAACTCGGTGACGGCCTCGGAATAGCCGGAGGCAGCGGTTGCCCAGGCCTGTTCGAGCGCCATGGTGTAGGAGCCCGCGGAGCCTTTGCTGCGTCCGAAAGCGCAGAGGCGGCAGGCGGCGACACAGACATTGGTCGGATTGATGTGGCGATTGACGTTGAAGTACGTGATGTCGCCATGCATGCGCTCGCGGACCGAATTGGCCAGCCAGCCGACGGCAAGCACGTCGGGCGAGTGGTAGAGAGCGAGGCCATCGCCGAAGCCGAGGCGCTCGCCGGCAGCGAGTTTGCCGGCGATGGGCAGGAGGCGGGTATCGTCCGTCTGAAAGAGATGCGGCGTCACACTTTTATGATACGGCGCGCGGGGGCCCCAGGGAACTCGGCCTCAGGGACGGCCGCGCCGGCGGGGGGGGCGGCGGGTGGGCAGGTCCGGGATCGCCGAGACGCGGAAGGACCCGACGAGGAGCACTATACCGGCCGCGCCTTCGACCCACGCCATCCACTTCAATGGGGTGAAGACGAAGGCGACGGCGGCGAGGAGGAAGAGAATTCCGCAGAGGCGGAGGAGTTGCTGTATGTTCAGGCCGCCGGTGAAGCTGTGCACAACATCATGCTAAACGAACATCCGGCACGAGCGGCGCAGGGACGCGTGACGGCAGTGATACCATTCGACAAGGTTCTCTCCGGAAACAATAAGAAGGTCTCCTGGACGGTCGATTGCCGCAATCGAAAACATGGCTCGCGCTTTTCGTGCTGGCCGGGGTGCTGGCTTCGGTGAGTGCCGCGCCTGCGCAGGAGAGGTTTCCGCCCCTGACCGCGTACAACCTGAATAAGCAGAAGGTGATCCTGCCTGGTGGTATGGCGGGAAAGATCGATTTGCTGCTGATTTCTTTTGCGCCGGAACAGCACAGGGACGCGGAGAGCTGGTTGGCGGCCGCGCAGGCACTGCAGCACATGGATTTCCAGTTCCGCTACTACGAACTGCCGGTGGAGGGACGGGAGAATTTTGTGTTCCGCTGGTGGGATACATCGTCGCTGCGCAGCGACGAGAACGATCCGGAGCTGTGGCCCTGGATCGTGCCGCTGTTCGTCGACCGCGGCAAGCTGATGCGGGATCTGGAGATCCCGAATGCCAAGCAGGTGGTAGCGCTGCTGGTGGACCGGCAGGGCCGGATCCTGTGGCGGGCGAGCGGGCCGATGACGCCGCGTTTGCGCGCCGGTCTGATGGCCGCGGCGCAGGAGTAAGTGGGTGCGTGTGTGTAAGAAGGCGGAAAATTATGCCGGGCGGGTGTTCTTCCGCAGTATCGCCGCAACCAGCAGCAATACAGCCAGCAGCCGGAGGACATAAACCCAGCCGACGATGATGTTGGGGTTGGGGCTGGAGAGATCTACGACCCGGGTGCCACCCTGAACCGCAAAGAAGGCCGCGAAGGCGAAAAACAGGAAGTCCCTCGTCTGCTTCCAATAGCGGAGGAAGAAGACGGTAGCCGCGGCGGATAGAGCGGCGATGTAACCGAGCAGGAAGAGATCGAGACTGGGATGGGCGAGCGCAACGAGGCCCGGCGCCTGCAGATTCATATGCGCTCCCAGATCATTCCAAAGAGCAGGAGAGAGACGGAGAGGGCGACCGACGCCAGGCGCCAGTGGTAGAGGTCAATGGAAGGAAACAGGATCATATCCGCAAGCACGAGGACGCTGTCGAGGGTCAGGCCCACGAAGCAGAGCCCGCTCCAGAGCAGGAGGCTGCGGCGCACCCGAATCCATGCGCGCAGAAGCAGCACGGCACAAAACAGGGTCACGAAGATAGTGACGATGTAGAGGGCGACGGCCACCTTACTTTTTCTCCTGCTTCAGGTTGAATGCCCGCGCAAACTCCCGCACGTTGGAGGATGCTTTCGAATGTATCATTGTCGAAATCCGAACCAGGTCCTTGCGGTAAACCTGGTCAAGGGAGGCGAGGAGCTCATTTTGCTGTTCGGATTTCGGAACGAAGGAATATTTGGGCGGAGAGCCGGACGATTCGGCGACGAGTTGCATGCGGGCCAGGTCGCGGAGCACCCTGGCGGTTCTTTCGGCGGTGACATAAAGGCGTGAGGCCAGCTCATCGCAGCTCCAGCCCACAGGACGGCTGTTCCAGAGCAGGACAAGAGCCTCGAGGTGCGGCACGCTGTCGATATTCTCGACGATGAAGTCGTAGGGATTCGTGCCGGGATCAGGAGCTGTCATTGTTTGCGCTGCCTCGCCGCTCCAATCATCCCCACCAATATAGCGAGAATCGAGGCGCCGAACCGGCGTATCGAGGGAGTGCCGCAGATTTGTGGCAGCGATGCGGCGGGGTATGCGAGGCGTCCGGTTCGCACCGGCATCGCGCTGTCGCATGGGGCTATCAAGCGACGGTCAGGATGCGACGGCATTCCCCAGGTGGATTCCTCCACGCGTCGGCATGGCGCAAAAGCGAGTTTGCTGTGCTACCCTGGGACCAACTGTGGCCAATTTCGAAAGAGCGCCGGCGGACGTCCAGGAGATTCTTTCGAAGCCGATCCAGCAGCTCGGCCTGAAGCTGGAAGGCTCGCCGATCGAGCGATTCGTCGAACAACTTTACAAAGAGCTGGGCGCCAAGGGGCTGAACAAATTTCGTCCCCGCTGCTATCTCACAGATGAGTGGGGCTGCCCGAATATGGAGCCGGTGATCGGCGTCCCGTTCTACCTGGCCGATCCGAAGCTGCAGCGCCTTGAGGCGGAGATGAACGACGTCGAGGATGCGCGGCAGGTGATGATGTACGTGCGCCACGAGGCCGGGCACGCCTTTAACTACGCATACGCGCTGTACCGGACGAAGGAATGGCGCAGCCTGTTCGGACCGTTCCGGCGGCCGTATCGGGAGAACTACAGGCCAGTTCCCTTCTCGCGACAGTTCGTGCGGCACATGGAGGGCTGGTACGCACAGAAGCATCCGGATGAGGACTTCGCCGAGACCTTCGCGGTGTGGCTGACGCCTCGCTCCAACTGGCGCAAGCGGTACCAGGGCTGGGGCGCGATGCAGAAGCTCCTTTACATGGATCGCATCGGGCATCAGCTACGCGATGCCGATCCTGTGGTGGCGCACGGCGACACCGACATCACAGTGGATGAGATGGATGTGACGGTGGGCGAGTTCTACCAGCGGGCGCTGGATCAACAGCTCTCGCCCGGCGAGCTTCCGCTCGATGCGGATCTGTGCGACATCTTCAATGTGTCGAAGCGGCGCAGGAAGAATGTTCGTCCGGCGGTGGATCTTCTGCGAGAGAGCCGCAAGGTGCTGATCGACAAGGTGACGTACTGGACGGGTGTGCAGCGTCCTCTGGTGAAGAAGTTGATCGAGACGATCGTGGCAAAAGCGAGCGATCTTGGGCTGAGCGCGGACATAAAATTCGAAAGGGACTACTTAACGGAAGTGACGGCTTACGCGACAACGATGGCAATGAATTACATTGCGCGGGGCAAGTTCATTCTTCCCTGACGAATACGGGACCGAAGCGGGAAGTGCATCGAGGCATCATGGCAAACCTGAAAGTTACGATCCTGCACGATGTATGGGAAGAGGACAATGTGCCTGAGCCCGAGCCGGTGAAGGTGGTTTCGGCAAAGAAGGGGAAGCGGCGCAGGAAGAAAAAGGATCCTCTGCACGACCGCGAGGAAATATTCGAGGCGCTGACCAAACTGGGGCACGAGCCGTCGTATCATGTGCTCGACGGGAAGAACCAATCGCTTTTGGCGCTGGCGAAATGCGGGGCGGACCTCATCTTCAATCTGACTGAGTCGTATGCCGGCGACGATACGATGGACAAGAACATCGCCGCGTATCTGGATCTCCTGCACATACCGTATACCGGCGGAGGACCGCAGGCTTTGTATCTGGCGCAGGATAAGTCGCTGGCCAAGAAGATATTCGACTTTCACAAGATCAAGACGCCGGATTTCGCAACATCGTATAAGGGCCGCACCGATCACTCGCACGATATCGAGTTTCCGCTGATCGTGAAGCCTGTTTCCGAAGACGGATCCATCGGCATCGACAACGGCTCGGTGGTGGAGAGCGTGAAGGAGTTGATGGAGCGCATCCACTATATCCACGAGGAATTCGACAGTCCGGCGTTGATCGAGGAGTTCATTGAGGGGCGCGAAATCTACGCGGCGATTTTGGGAAACGACAATCCCGAGGTGCTGCCGCTGATTGAGCTCGACCTGTCGAAGCTGCCGAAGGGCACGCCGCGGATCGCCGGACAGGATGTGAAGTTCTTTCGCGATTCCGAAGCTTATAAAGTAACGAAGTCCGCAGTGGCCGAGGATCTCGACGAGGAGACCACAAAAAAGCTGCAGGGCACCGCGCGGGCAGCCTATCGCGCGCTGAAGCTGCGCGACTACGGCCGCATCGACATGCGTCTGAACAAGAAGGGCGAAGTGTACGTGATCGAGGCGAATCCGAACCCTTGGCTGGCCAGCGGTGCGGAATTCGCGATGGCGGCGAAGAAGGCTGAGTACTCATACACGCAGATGATCGATAAGATTGTGGAACTGGCGCGAGCACGGGGGATGTGAGCCGACGGAGGCTCGCGTGCAACGGGAAGCGCGGTTGAAGGCAGCAATCAGTTGCGCAGCAGCGCGGTGAGTCCCGCCAGGTTCGAGAGGCGGTTCTCCTCCAGAAAGGCGCAACTTTGTTCGAGGAACCTGCGGCTGTGCTCGAACTGGCGGGAGACAACCGTGACCGCCTGAATGACGTCGCCGGTGGAGAAGGCGGAGCCGCGGGCTGCGGCAATCCCGATAAGCAGGCCCTTCAGGATTCCGAAATGTACAGCGAGCTGCATAAAGGATGCCGTACAATCCAGCGCCATTTCCGTGCGAAAGAAGGCCTCGCCGAACGGGAAAGCCGCATGCAGAATCTCATTGGTCAGGTAGTTTTCAAGGATCCAGGGGCGCTCCCGAAAGAAAGGCTCGAAGGTGGTAACGTAAGCATCGCTGTAGGCGGGGATCCCGGCCTCCGGAGTCGTGCCGTAGCCGGAGCCGATGCCGGCGTTGAAGGTTGACAGGCACGCTGACAGGGAGGCGCTTTCCGGCGCCGCGCCGGAGCCGAGGCGGATAAGCTCCAGCACGAGTCGAAGCTGCAGTCCGGGATTGGCGGGAATGGTTTGCATGGGTGCGCGGAGGCTGCCCGAGGCTAATACAGCGCTGAAGTCGCGGATAAACTGGGGAAACGTGCGCTTATCCTCGCCTCGATGGATGGCGTCCAGACGCTGGCAAAAGACACCGACAAGAAAGAGCCGTTGCCAGAGGGCATAGCTGCGCTCACGGATGAGGCCGGAGAGGAACTCCCGGACCGGCCAGTAAAACGTGCGGATTGGGTGGCTGCATTCGAGGGAAGTGTTCCACGGCAGACTGTGGCGGCGCACGGGCGAGGTCTGCAGTTCCGGATCGAGCAGCACCAGCCGTGCCGCCTCCGGGCACGAGAGCGTGAGGGTGACCTGCGCGAGACCGTCGATGCAGTGAGTCCGTCTGGGATAGCCTGCGCAGGTCTCAGAGAGCCATGAGGGCCCCATTTCCAGTTGAATGCGGCAAAGACGCTCATGCGTGAGGAAAGGGCACACGCCGGAAGCCAGCGTCCGGAAGGTAGCCGCCGTCGCACCGTCGCCCGATTGGGCCACCACGACGCACCCATCAAGATCGGAACGCAGCGACCCTGGAGCCAGAGAGCGATATTTCGCGAGTGAACTCTCGTCAATCGGAACCGTCCATCCGTGGCAGCAGTCGTCTTCGCACCGTCGGCCAAGACAGAGAAAGCGCCTGCTATATTCCGGTATGACGATCGTGAAATTGCTCATGGGCGGTTCCGGCGACGCGCTGCTATCCGTCAGGAGAGCAGCAAGGCGGAGGCCGCTGAGAACCCTGGAGAGATGGGAGGTTTCTCAGAATCAGCGGTTGGTTGGCCACGCTCTCAGAGGCGGGGGCGTGGGCGGCCGTTGTTCTTCGCCGATTTTCTTCGCGATGGCAACGATTCGAGGCTGGCGCGGGTGCGGGCGGGGAGTTTGGCGTAGACGAGACTACGGGCGTCGCTGAGCAGGGATCTGAGCTCGGGGGCCGAGAGCGTGTCCCAGCGCTCCAGGGCGATCCAATGGGCGCGGGCGAGATAGGGCGCGGGGAAGATGCCTTCGCGCTCGATGAGCTCGGCGAAGCGTTCGGGGCCGGCGGCGAAGGAGAGGACGCCGCGTGGGGAGCCGAGGGTGAGGACGGCGAACATTTTGCCGCCGAGGAATTTGTCCTCTGCCCAGAAGACGAGGTTGTCACCTCACTGCATGGTTTCTGCCACGTGGGGCAGAGTGAGGAGGAAGGCGCGGGCGGATTCGGGGTCCATGGTTAGAGACAGGGTATACGGGTTGGGGGCTGGAGCGGCCTGCCACCCTGTCGTCCAAAGCAGGGACGACGAGGATGAGGTTCCCGGAGGATTGCGGGGAGCGAGTGCGGGTGCGATGCTGAGATCATGACAAGACGATGGGTGTATTGGGTAATGGCGATTTGGTTGCTGGGATGGGGTTTGTGCGCGGAGCAGGCGGGGGCGCAGGAGGCGAAGCAGGACCGGGGCTACTGGGAGGCGGCGAGCGATACGGCGAGGGACATTACGGGCGACATCACCGTTTCGGAGATGAAGCTCTCGATCAACTTTTCGCGGTTCACGATTGCGCAGATTTTGGAATTGACGCCAGCTAATGCGACGGCAGTGTTTGGGGCGGATACGAGCACGCGGGGCGGCGGGAATCTGTATCGGCTGGATGTTCCAGCGGACAAGCGGTTCGCGCACCACAACACGCTGTGCGGCGAACAGGAGACGCAGTGGATGGCGACGTGGTCGGACGGGCGCAGGCTGCAGGTGGCGTTCTTCTCGGGCGATTCGATGCCGGCGATGACGGCGGATGCGCTGGCGAAGGCGCAGAACGTGTGCGAGCTGCTGGAGTATGTGAGATGAGGGCAGGCTACGGCGGCTACGGCTCAGGGGTCACGGCCCACCCTCTTCGCAACGGCTGCGGCAAGGGTGGGCACCCCGCTTTAGGAGAAGAGGCACTCAGGGGCTTTCCGGGGCTTTTCGGCACGACTGAAATCGTACCCCGATACAAGGGGTGAAGGCGTCGTCCCTCCGCGACTCGATCATTTGCTAATGCTTTCCCAGCAGTGAACAGTCTGTTACGAAACACAGTTTTGGGTGCCCGTTTAAGCCGATTCAGTAGGGATCAATTCGCTGGAACATAACGATTCTTCTATTTCTTGCGGAGTTTCGTAACAGACTGTCAAGGGCTGGGCTGATCTCCGCTGCGCCTGCGGCACGTTTCTCCGCTGCACCTGCGGCGCGTTGTGCAGCGCTGGTTCCGACTCCTGGCAAAGGCGGGCAGAAGTGGGGCGCCCGAAAGTGGTGGGAAGATGCGAAGGCGGTGGTTGTGCGGGTTTCGCTTTCGCTTTACTGACCGAGGCGGGCTTTGACGAGTTCGGAGAGGCGGCGGCCGTCGGCACGGAGGCCGGAAGCCTGGACGCGAGCCTGCACGGCTTTCATCGCCGGGCCTATGTCGCGCGCGGTGAGGGTCTGGCCGGAGAGGGCTTCATCGATGAGCTTCTGCATCTCGTCGTCGCTGGCGGTTTTGGGCAGATAGCTTTCGATCAGGACGATCTCGCGGGCTTCCTTCGCGGCGAGCTCGGGGCGGTTGCCCTTCTGGAACTGCTCGATGGACTCGCGGCGCTGCTTGATCATGGTGCCGAAGACCTGCTGGGCCTCGGCGTCGGTGAGGGCCTCGCGCTTTTCGATCTCGCGATTTTTGAGCGCGGCCTTAGCCATGCGCAGCGTGGAGGTGCGCTCCGTGTCGTGGGCTTTCATGGCGGCGATCATGTCGCGGTCGATTTGCTGGACGAGGCTCATGGTTGGGTTCTCCGATTCGGCGAGCCGAGCGGCGGCTGCGCAGAGGCCAAACCTTTCCATTATAGAAAGAAACGCCGCGGCTCACCGGCGGCTAGAATCTGCTCAGGGAACGGCGTTCAGAGACAATGATCCTGCATCTGCCAACTTCGGGCAGATGTGGGGCAGCCGGCAGGGAATTGTGGGATACGGGTTAGTTCATTTGCTGGAGGATTTTTCTTCATTCAGAGGGGAGACGTCATCATGATCCGGAAAACCAGGTTGTTTACGCCGGGACCGACGCCGCTGCTGCCGGCGGCGCAGTTTGCCATGGCCGCAGCCGATATCCATCACCGGACGGCGGAGTTTCGCGCGCTGTATGAGCGGGTGCTGGGGCAACTGAAGACGTTTGTGGGGACGAAGAACGATGTGCTGCTTCTGGCCTCGTCGGGAACGGGGGCGATGGAAGCGGCGGTGTCGAATCTGACCTCGCCGGGGGATCGCGTGCTGGTGCTGACGGCGGGGAAGTTCGGCGAGCGGTGGGAGGCGCTGACGAAAGCGTTTGGGTGCGCGGTGGACGTGGTGAGCGCGCCTTATGGCGAGACGTTTGTGGCGGAACAGGTGAAGGCGGCGCTGAAGGGCGAGACGAAGGCCGTGTTTGTGCAGGCGACGGAGTCGTCGACAGCGGTGCGGCATGACGTGGCGGGGACTGCCAAGCTGCTGAAGGGCGCGGGCAGCGAGGCCCTATTGATTGTGGACGCGATTACGGGGCTGGGCACGACGAAGCTCGACGTGGACGGATGGGGTGTGGACGCGATTATTGGCGGGTCGCAAAAGGCGGTGATGATTCCGCCGGGACTCGCATATCTGAGCCTGAGCGACCGCGCATGGAAGGTGGCGGAAACGAGCAGGAATCCGCGGTACTACTTTGATCTGCGCAAGGAGCGGAAGAACGCGCGGAAGGGCGAGAGCAGCTACACACCGGCGGTGGCGCTGATTGCGGCGCTGGGGGCGTCGCTGGACTGGATTGCGGCGCAGGGCGGCGGGGATCTGGTAGCGGGACGCGAGGCGCTGGTGGACAATGCTGAGACGTGCGCGGCGATGACGCGAGCGGCGGTCGAGGCGCTGGGGCTGCGGCTGTTTGGGCGGGGTCCGTATGCGGCCGCGGCGACGGCGGTGCTGGCGCCGGAGGGCGTGGATTCAGGGGTGCTGGTGAAGGAGCTGAAGAGCCGGTTCGGGGCCATTGTGACGAACGGCCAGGGTGAGATGAAGGGGAAACTGTTCCGCATCGCGCACATTGGGCTGTTCGATTACATGGATACGATTGGGATTTTGGCGGCGCTGGAACAGGTGGCGGCCGCGAACCTGAAGCTGCCGGGATTTGCGTGGGGCAAAGCGGTAGCGACGGCGCAGCAGGTTTATGCGGAGCGGACGAGCGTGGCGGCGGCGGAGCTGGTGAACGCGTGATCAGTGATCAATAGTTAGTGATCACTAGATTGGGCAAAGCGGTCATCTGTCGGCGATCGGAGCCCACCCTGTCGCAATAGTGGCGAGGGGGGTGGGGCACCCAAATAGGAAAGGGAAGCATGAAGATTGTACTGGCGGAAAAGGTGTCTCCGGCGACGGTGGCGGTGTTTGCGGCCGAGCCGGGATGGGACGTGCTGACCCACGATCAGGTGAACGATCTGGTGGCGGCGGTGAAGGACGCCGATGCGCTGGTGGTGCGGTCGGCGGTGCAGGTGGACGATGCGCTGATGGGGGCGGCCGAGAAGCTGCGCGTGATTGGGCGTGCGGGCGTGGGCGTGGACAATATCGACGCGGAAGCGGCGACGCGGCGCGGGATTGTAGTGATGAACACGCCGGGCGCGAACGCCGTAGCTGTGGCGGAGCTGACGCTGGGGCTGATGGTGGCGCTGGCGCGGCAGGTTCCGCGAGCCAACGAGACGATGCACGGCGGCAAGTGGGAGAAGAAGTCGCTTGCAGGCGTGGAACTGAAGGGCAAGAAGCTTGGGATTCTGGGGCTGGGGCGGATTGGCCTGGAAGTGGCGCGGCGGGCCCGAAGCTTTGGGATGGAGTTGGTGGGGCACGATCCGTTTGTGTCGGCTTCAATTGCCAGGGAGAACGCGATCCGGTTGGTGTCGGCCGAGGAGCTGTTCGCGGAGGCGGATTACCTGACGCTGCATGTGGGGCTGACGCCGCAGACACAGGGGATTATCAACGCGACGACGCTGGCCACGATGAGGAGAGGCGTGCGGATTGTGAACTGCGCGCGTGGCGAGCTGGTGGTGGAGAAGGATCTGGCGGAAGCACTGAAGAGCGGGCAGGTGGGGGGCGCGGCGCTGGACGTGTTCGAGAAGGAGCCGCCGAAGGATTCGCCGTTCTTCGGGCTGGCGAATGTGATTATGACACCGCATATTGCCGGGTCGACCGCAGAGGCCCAGGAGGCGGTGGGGGTGCAGATCGCGCTGCAGGTGCGGGAATATCTGAAGTCGGGCGTGGTGCAGAACGCGGTAAATCTGCCATCGCTGACGCATGAGGAATTCCAGGAGCTGGCGCCGTACATGACGCTGGCGGAGCGGATGGGAACATTCCTGGCGCAGTTTCCGAAGGGGACGATCGAGAGCATAGGGATCAAGTATCGCGGCCGCGTGGCGGAACTGAAGACGGATCTGGTGCGGAACGCGGCAATTGCCGGAGTGCTGGGGCATCTGGAGCCGGTGAACCGGATCAACGCGGCGTCGATTGCGGCGGAACGGGGAATTCGCATTCACGAGGAGAAGAAGGAAGGTCCGGCGGGAGGCGCGGGGAGCGTGCTGCAGTTGACGCTGCACACCACGGGGGCCGAGATTGGGGCCAGTGGCGCGGTGCTGCACGGCGAGCAGCCGCGGCTGCTGCGGCTGGACGGGATCGACATCGAGGCTCCGCTGCAGGGGACGCTGCTGGCGATCCGGAACCAGGACGTGCCGGGCGTGATCGGGCGGATCGGGACGATTCTGGGTGAACACAAGATTAACATCGCGAACTTCGCGCTGGGACGGGCGAATGGCGGCGGGGCGACAGCGCTGGCGGTGCTGCAGATCGACGGGGAAGCGGGGGATGCGGTGATCCAGAAGCTGCGGGCGGAGCCGGCGATTACGGGGGTGAGGCAGGTGACCCTGTAGCAGCCGACTCCCAGCTGCCGGACCTACCCTGTCGCGAAATGCGCGACGGTGGGCCACGAGCGACAAGGGCCGGGGCACCCGCAGATTTGCTCAATCGAGGAAACTCCTGGTGGGTACCCGGCTAGAATGATGGGGAGGGGTGTTCCGTTCCCAAACGGCTGAGGGCCGGAGGAACTGAGCCATCGATCAGCTTGTTTTCGATTTGAGAGGGACAGCGCAGTGCCGCTTTACGAATATCGCTGCAAGCAATGCGGACATGTGTTTGAGAAGATCCAGAGCTTCAGCGCTCCGGAAGAGAAAGAGTGCCCGGTATGCCACGGCGAGGTGGAGCGGCTGATCTCCGCGCCGGCGATCCAGTTTAAGGGATCGGGTTGGTACGTGAATGACTACGCCGCGAAGAAAAGTGGGCCGATGAAAGCGTCGGCGGACGGGGCGGGGAAAGGCGACGGGGCGAAGTCGGACGGCGACAGTGCGTCGGCGGAGAAGCCGGCGTCAAAGCCGGATGACAGCGCGAAGTCGACCAGTTCGTCAAGCTCGACTCCGGGGAAAAAAGAATAGCGCGAACATTCGAGAAACGCCGCTTCCCCAGTTTAGCTACCTGATGGAGTAACGACGCCCGTGGTAGGCGAGCGATGCGGATGCATTATGCTGTGCAGGGAGCCGTCGAAATCCGGCCAGAACTCGGCAGCGGCGTTGTACAGCTCTGTGTTTCCGAGATCGATGCCGATGCGGGAGATGGTCGGGCCGACGCCGACGTCCTGTTTGGGGTAGTAGAGATTGGAGACAACTCCGGCTACGGCGGTTCCGGTGAGGGCCGATGTATAGAAGGTGTTGTGGCCCGAGTCGTTGTAGGTGATGAAGACGCGCGAAATGGAGTAGAGGACGCGCTGCCCGAAGTTACCCTTGCCGAGGCGGAAATAGCGGGGATCCTGATGCAGCAGCACCGCGAGGGCGTAGTCGCCGATGAAGCTTGAGTCGATGGCGTCCAGTTGCATAGAGCCATAGCATTTTCCGTAGCCGGCCCAGCCGTGTCCGTAGCCGCAGAATCCATCGCTTGAGGAATATTGAAGGGTACCCGCTTCGACGCCGCCAATTGCAAGGCCAAGTGGATCGTAAGTGGACTCAGCCCACTCATGGAACTTCTCGCGCCGGGTGAGCGGCTGAAATTTTCCGTAGTTCACTTTGAAGGCCGGAACGATCCAGAAGATGTGGCCCGGAGAGCCGGTGTTGGCGGTGGGGCTGTATTGCCGGGGATGGTTCTTTGAGGAGGGTTGCTGCTTTTGAGCGTCCAGGGGTGTGATCCGGGGTGCATAAGGAAGGCCCGGGAAATTGTCGAAGCGCATTGCGGCTCGATCGCGCGTGGTTGTTTTCTCGCACACTTGCCGAGTGACGCGCATATCCGGCCGCGCGCCGCATCGGCGGGCAGCGGGCGACTATTCTGCGCGCTCAGACTTGCCAAGCAAGTCGAGAACGCAAGAGCCAGAAGAGCGAGGCCGCGGGGACGCGACGATGGGGAGAGCGGGTGTAAAACCAGAGGGAATTCCCTTTCACTTCGAAGTTGCGCGGCGAAGACTACGATGCACATTTTAGAAGCCTGAAGCCAAGGCAGAGCTTCAATATATCCCTGAAACTTATTTGAAGCTGAAGGCAACCCGCGCGGCTGCCTGGAACCCGCGCGGCTGCCTGGAATTAGCCGACGACGCCATCGAGCTGCAATGACAGCTCTTCCCATTCCGCGGTAAGGGCGGATTGCTGTTCGCGGAGAAACGTCAGCTCGGCGCTGAGGCGCTGGGTTTCATCGGCACTGACATAGACGCCGAGCGCCTCCTCGGTGACGGCGATCAGGGCTTCAACGCGGGGGATTTCGGCTTCGAGCTGCGCGAGCCGGTCCTGCATGTGGCGCAGCTTGATGGGGTTGAGGCGCTTCGCGTGGGCCTGCGCGGTGTCACCCTGGCTGCCGCCTTCAGCGACCAGGGTGGGGGACCCATTGGACGGCGTGAATTCCTTTTCGGCGGCTGCGGCGGTTTCCGCCGCGAGATGGCCGGCTCCGCCTTCTTTGCGCCAGAGATAGTCTTCGTAATTGCCGGGAAAGACGTGGAGGGTGGATCCGCGCGCGGGATCGTCGTTCTTCGAGATCTCGAAGACCTTTTGGGCGAGGCCGTCGATGAAGTAGCGGTC
>DAHUYD010000015.1 GCA_027315385.1 Acidobacterium sp. | reverse complement strand
ATATGGATCGGTGGTCCCGGCGACGCGGGCGGAGTTCTGGGCGGCGAAGCGCGGCGGGAACGTCGAGCGGGACCGCAGGAACGCCGCGGCGCTGCGCAAGCTGGGCTGGCGGGTGCTGGTGCTGTGGGAGTGCGAGGTGCGAACCGATGAGGCCGCCCTCGCGCGCCTGAAGAAGTTTCGCATCGGAGAAGATCGCTCGAATCCACTTTCACGGGCGCTTCCTGGCTGAATCCATTCAGCTTGTCCGGACCCGACTTCCGGAGCTCGACATTCACGTGGACCCCCGGCGGGAGGAATGAAAAATCTGTTGAGCATGGGCCCGCGGGAGCGGTAGATTATTCCTTCCCTCTTTTCCGTCATGAAGATCGCTGCCCAATATCTGCTTTCTCTTATACTCGCTGGCTGCTGCGCTCCAGGATCTGTCGCGCAGACCACTCCCCGGACCTCCCCATCGCCTTTGCCGAAAGATCCGGCCGCGCTGATGCAGCTTGCCTGGCAGCAGAACGGCCTGCACGATCCGGGTTTGCAGCCCTGGCACGCGCGGACGAGTTGGGAACTCGTGGATGCCAAAGGGAAGCCGGAGATGCAGGGCACGTGGGAAGAGTGGTGGGCGGCCGAAAAGGAGTACAAGGTCGCCGTCACAATTCAGGGACATGAGCAGACGCGATACGTAACGGATCGAGGCACATTCGTCGTGGGCGCCCCACCGGCGAGCCCGATGGTCAATTTCGTCTCGCGAATGCTTCTCTCGCCGGTTCCGAACTGGACCCTGCTCGCTTCGGTTGGTCTGGAGATCCTTACGCACCGTGCCAAAGGCCAAAAGCTGACGTGCACAGCTCCGGAAAATGAAATGGGAGAGATGCACTCCAGCACGAAGCTTCCCCAGTATTGCTTCAGCGGCAACCTCCCCGCCATCCGCCTGGTCGCAACACGCGGGTCGGAATCGGTCTTCAACTCCTTTGTGCAGTTCCAGGGGCGCTATGTCGCCCGGGATATCAGGATCGTGGGCGCCAGTTTTGCCGAGTTCGACATTCATGTCGACGCTCTGGAACCGATCGCACCGGTGAAGACCGCTGATTTCACGCCGCCGGCGGGAGCGCTGCACGCGCCGCCGGGCAGGATTTCCGTCGCGGGCGACGTGATGGACGGGTATTTCATCGGGGGTCAGCCGCCGGCATACCCGCCCGTCGCGAGAAGAGACGATGTGGCGGGGACGGTTGTCCTGGCGGCGACAATCGAAAAGGACGGAAGCGTCGGCAATCTGAGCGTGGTCAGCGGTCCACCCGAACTGGAAGAGGCTGCTATCGCGGCCGTTCGCACCTGGCGCTACCTTCCCTACGTTCTGGACGGCGAGCCTGTCAGCGTGGAAACGCAAATCAAGGTGGCGTTTCACCTCGGCCGGCCATGAACACGCGTCCTCCCGCCCGCGATACCATCATTCTGGATGTCTGATTTCTCTCAATCCTCTTCTCTGGCCGATCTTTCCACCGAGGCTCGGAATCCGGCTTCCGAGCGCCTGGACGAGCTGTCCGCCCTGGAAGTCCTCAGGGTGATTCACGCCGCGGACCGGGAAGCCGTGACCGCGGTGGACAGCGAGTTGCCCAGCATCGCCGCTTCCGTGGATGCGATTGCCGCGCGGCTCGACGCCGGGGGCCGGCTCTTTTACATCGGCGCCGGAACCTCGGGGCGGCTTGGCGTTCTGGACGCCTCCGAGTGCCCGCCCACGTACAACGTGCCTCCGGAACTGGTGCAGGGCATTATTGCCGGCGGAGACGTGGCGCTGCGGCGCTCGACCGAGCGCGCGGAAGACGACACGGCGCAGGGCGCGCGGGACCTGGAGGCGCGGGGCTTTTCGGCCCGCGACGCGCTGGTGGGGATCGCCGCCAGCGGCCGAACGCCGTACGTTCTGGGAGCGCTGGAATATGCCCGGAGCCTGGGCGCGCTGACGATCGGGCTGGCCTGCGTGCCCGGCTCGCCGGTGGCTGCAGCGGCGGAGATCGCCATTACGCCCGATACCGGCCCTGAAGTGGTCACCGGCTCGACGCGCATGAAAGCCGGCACAGCGACCAAGCTGGTTCTGAACATGATTTCGACGGCTGTGTTTGTGCGCCTGGGCTACGTCTATGGGAATCTGATGGTCAATGCGCAGCCGACGAACTCCAAGCTCACGGACCGCGCCACACGGATCGTCGCCGCCATTACGGCGACAACGACTGCTGAGGCGGAAGAGCTTTTGGCCGAGGCAGGTTCAGTCAAGGCTGCCGTGGTGATGCATCGCCTCGGCGTGAGCCGAAGCGACGCCGACCGGCGGCTTGCCGCGGTTCGTGGGCGCCTCCGCGACGCGCTGCAATAGAGGTCCCGCTTCCCGTAATCCATGAAAACTTGTAACCTGGACCGTAACCCCAACCCTTGGTCTCTTACATGAAAGCGACACCCTTCGAATTTCGATTCCGCGTTCTGATCGCGCTGTTGCTGTACGTGATCGGTTTTTGGGCCCCGTGGACACGCTACGGCAACGTTGGCCCTGACACTACCACTTGGCTCGCGCTTTCCACCACCCTGGCCAACCAGCAATGGCTCACCGTCAACCAAGCCACGCTCCTCGTCACGTGGGTGGCCATCGTCTTCGTGTTTGCTGGGGCAGCCTTGCGCATCTGGGGCGCGGCCTGTCTCGGGTCCTCCGTAGTTCAGTCGGCGCAGATGCAGGGGGGACGGGTGGTTGCTTCCGGTCCCTACCGCTTCGTGCGCAACCCGCTCTACCTGGGGACGTGGATGTTTTCGAGTGGGGTTTCGATCCTCATGCCCCCGAGCGGAGCCATCGTATTTCTTCTCGCGACCTTCCTCTTTTATTCCCGGCTGATTCTGGGAGAAGAACACTATTTGACCGCGCAACTGGGAGCGTCTTATATCGAGTACTCCCGGCGCGTGCCGCGCATCGTGCCGAGCCTGCGACCACGGCTGGCCGCCTCTGGCTTGCGCGCTCAGTGGCTGCAGGCCTTCCTCGGCGAGGCTTTTACGTCCGCCTTCGCCTGCTGTCTGGCGGCGCTGGCGTGGGACTACAACGCGCACCTGCTCCTCCGGTGCCTGCTGATCTGCTTCGGACTTTCCCTGGTTGCCCGAGCGGCGCTCCCGAAGCCGCAGATGGCTGGACACTGACGTCAGGATGATTTCCCAGTCGCCTGCAGATCTTCTTCCTCAGAGTCATGCCTGCCCGTGGCTCCGTGTGTTGCCCAGCCGATGGAGCCAGCGAAAACTCCCAGAAACAACAGGACCACTCCCCAGGTGTTAGGCGTCGCAACCATAGCTTCTCCTTCTGCTTAAACAGAAGGCCGAAACCATGGTTGCGTTGTCCACGCCGGCGGGGATGCCTCGATGAGCCAGGGCTATCGGGTCATCGCATACTGCACTGCCGCCTCAATAGCAGCGACTTTGAGCGGCGGCCGGTGCGCTTGCTGTAGTGCCGCGTTCAGCGCAGGAACCTCCTTGCGCTTGAACTCCTCCCACTGGGCGATGCCGCCCTGCGCAGCCGCGCTCATTTGCCGATCGATAGTGACCGCAACGGCAGGAGCGGCGCGGTCACCGCTTTCAACGACGCGCAGGGACGCGCCCAGGCCCGCGGCAGCGGCTGCCAGTCCGGGCTGTGACTGGCCTTTGCCGGTACGAATGGCCGCGAGGTTGTCCTGCGCCTTGCGAATGGCCGTAGCCAGATCCGGCGGAGTGCCGGGAGCATTGGCGTCGAGCTTCGTCAGCTGGCTCTGGACGCTTTCCAGTTCCGCCATGGCCTTGCGAGCGGCCGTGGCCTGCGTGTAGATGGAGCCAGCCAGCGTGTATTGCTGATCGAGGACAGCCTGCGTGCACGAACAGCGCGGATCCATAATGAGGCGGAGGGGGCGCTGCAGAGACGTGCCGTCCACGGTGAGGCGCACGGTGTAGGTTCCGGGAGGAACGCGCGGACCGGAGGGCGCGCGGAATCCGCCAGCGGCGCCGGAGCCGCCAGCATTGAGATCCCAGATGAAGCGATGCTCGCCGGCGGTGGTCTCCAGGACCTGGGGTTTTGGGAACCAGCGCTCGGCAATGGGCAGCAGCCTGGGCATCACGGGCGGTTTCTGGGCGCTGGAGTAGTGGCGGATCACCTGCCCCTGCGCGTCGAGGATCTGCAGCGTGACTTGAGAGGCATTCCGGGCCAGGTAGTAGTCGAGAATCGCGCCATTGGGCGGATTCTTCGCCTGCGGCTCCTCGGGCGGGAGCGGCGTGCCGAGGAATCCGTCGTTGTCGACACGAACGGCCGTCGGCGGCGAGTAGAGATATGAACCGGAAAGGTGCTCGGCAGCGGCAGCGGCCGCGGCCTGGCGGAGCGGGTTGATGTCGTCGAGCACCCAGAACGAGCGCCCGTGCGTGGCGGCGATCAGATCGCTGCCGTTGATGTTCATGTCGCGGACGGAGCTGACAGGGAGGTTCAGCTGCAGCGACTGCCAATGTGTGCCGTCGTCGAAGGAGGTGTAGATGCCAAACTCCGTGCCGGCGAAGAGGAGATTCTTCTGGACGGGATCCTGGCGGATGGCGCGGAGGAAGTCCGGGAGGGCGATGCCGGTCACCGAGAGCGTCCAGGTCTTGCCGTAGTCGTGGGTGATGAAGATATACGGATTACGGTCGCCCATGCGATGCCGGTCGACCGCGGCATAGGCTGTCGCGGGATTGAAGTGCGAAGCCTCGATCAGCGAGACCTTGCTCCAGGGGCCGAGGGCAGTCAGCGCCGGGGGAGTGACGTTGGTCCAGGTCTTGCCGCCATCGAGTGTGAGGTGAATGAGGCCGGTGTCGCTGCCTGCCCAGATTTCGCCGGCGCGCAGAGGCGACGGAGCGATGGTATAGACGACGCCGTAGCCGCGCTGGGCCGCATTCTCAGGAGTGGTTGCGCCGGAATCGCTGGTTCCAGACACCGCGCCGGTGAGGTCCGGGCTGATTTTTTGCCAGTGCAGGCCGCCGTCCGTGGTCTTCAGGACGAACTGCGTGCCGAGGTAGAGCGACGTGTGATCCGCCTGCGAGAAGACGAGCACCGGCGTCCAGGGATCGCGGTATTTGCGCTGGTTGGCTGGGGTGCCGAAGCCGCTCAGCGGCCACGGCGCGATGTCCTGGCTGAAGGAGGTGCGCAGATCGTGGCGCTCGACGCCGCCGTAGGTGTCAGTGAAGTAGACGATGTTCTCGTCCTTCGGATCGATGGCGATGTAGCCGCTCTCGCTGCCGCCGGGCAGGAACCAGTCGCGTGTATCGATATGACCGTGATCGGAACGGCTGTGCAGGGCGATGGCGCCGGAGTCCTGCTGCGCTCCGAAAATGTCGTAGGGGAATTTGTGATCGGTGATGACGTGGTAGAGCTGCGCGGTGGGCTGGTTATACCAGGTAGACCAGGTTTTGCCATCGTCGAGGCTGACCGAGGTGCCCTGATCCACGCCCAGCACCATGTGGCTGGGGTCTTTGGGATCGAGCCAGATCTGGTGGTAGTCGTCGCCGCCGGGCGCTCCGCGAACAATCTGAATGGTCTTGCCGCCGTCTTCCGTGCGGTAGAGCGCGACGTTGGGAATGTAGAGAACGTCGGGGTTGGTGGGATCGATGGCTGGCTGCATGAAGTACCACGCGCGGCTGGTGAGGCGCGGGTCACTGTTGACGAGATCCCAGTTGTCGCCGCCGTCGTCGGAGCGATAGAGGCCTGGTTTGCACCCATCGACGGCGGGATGGCCGCCATCTTCGGAATCGGTGCCGCAATTGATGACGACGTAGACGCGGTGGCCATCCGCGCCCACCGCGACGCCGGTCCGGGTCCAGCCCTCGGGTGGAAGGCCGTGGCCGGAGATCTGCGTCCAGTGGTCGCCGCCATCCGTCGTGCGATAGAGGCCGTTGCCGGGGCCTTCGATCGGCGGATAGGTGCTCCACGGCGGGCGGTGGGCATTCCAGGTGGTGGCGAAGAGGATTTGCGGCTTCGCGGTGGCCATCGCGAGATCGGCGATACCGACGTCGGGACCTTTGTCGAGAACACGCGTCCAGTGCGCGCCGCCATCGCTGGATTTGTAAACGCCGCGCTGGTGACTGGGGCCGTAGGGATGGCCGAGCACGCCGACGTAAACGGTCCGGGGATCGCTGGGATCGACCAGGATGCGGCTGATCTGCAGCGAATTGTCCAGACCGATGTGGTGCCAGGTCTTGCCGGCGTCGTCGCTGCGGTACATGCCGTCGCCCGAGGCGAGATCGGAGCGGATGTCGGACTCGCCGGTTCCGACGTAGATCACGCTCGGGGCAGAGGGCGCGACCGCGATGGCCCCTATCGAGGCGACGGGCTCATGATCGAAGATCGGGTTCCACACTATCCCCGCATCGGTCGTCTTCCAGACGCCGCCATCCACGCCGCCGAAGTAAAACGTGGCGCCACCCCCCGGAACGCCGCTGACCGCGACCACGCGGCCCGCGCGGAAGGGCCCCACCAGGCGCCAGTGCAGCCCGTTGAAGAGCTGTGGCGACAGACTCTGCGCATTCGCGGCCAGAGGCGGCAGGAACAGAGCCAGCAGGAAGGAGAACAGCAACAAACTCGAACGAGACAGGCTGGGGATACGGGCTGTTTTCATCGGTGCCATCGATTGTGCGGGCGAAGAGGAGAATTTCGCAAGGGAGGGCGCGAGCGACCTCGCGCGACAGGCGACTTCTCCACCGCCTGGCGGTTCGCCGCGCCGGCATTCCTACTATGTCTGGTAGTAGTTTCCGCAGGCCGTTACGCTTGACGACGAGTGGCAGGCGCTGTGCCGCCTGATTCCTGTGTCCTGCTCGTGAGGGCTGCTCATGCACATTCAATCGCTGCTCGCCCCGCTGAGCAGCCGGTGGTTGCGGTTCGCCCGCTGCCTGGCGTTCGCCTGTCTGCTGCTGGTGGCCCCCGCGCCGATGCTGCGGGCTCAGAACGCGACCGGAGCGCTCACTGGAGAGGCGCAGGACTCGACCGGCGCGCGAGTCGCGGGAGCGCAGGTTGTGGTGCACCAGGCCGGAGCCTCTCTCATGCGCTCGGCGGTGACCAATCGGCAGGGAGTGTTCTATATTGTGGGGCTGCTCCCCGGCTCGTATCGCGTGACCGTGACGGCCAACGGATTTGCTCAGGCGACGGCGGAGGTCAACGTCACGGTGACCGGCATGCGCGATCTGCTGGTCACGCTGAACCCGCAAGGGACGGTGCAAACGGTGAAGGTCCACGGGAATGCTTCGTCCATCACCTCCCAGGCGATCGACACGACGAATGCCGTGCGCGGCGGAGTGGTCAGCACCAAGGATCTCGCGACGTTTCCGCTGCCCGATCGCAGCTTCGCGAACATCGCCTATCTGGTGCCGGGGACGGAGCCGGTGGAGCCTTCCGATCCGACCAAGGCACGCATCACCGCAGTTTCCACGGGCGGGAGCTCAGGCCTGAACAACGAGCTGTCGGTCGATGGCGCGGACGATTCCGACGACTGGATCGGCGGGTTCCTGCAGAATTTCTCGCCGGACGACGTTCAGGAATTTGCGGTGCGGACTTCGAACGAGGAGGCCGACACGGGATGGACCACGGCGGGATCGGTGGTGATCACGACCAAACATGGCACCAACGAGTGGCACGGCGATGCGGCCTTCTACGAGCGAGCCGCGGCCATGAATGCGCGTTATCCCATTGAGAACCCGGCGGAAACCTGCACGAGCGGCGTCTGCGTGCACAATCCCAAGCAGCCGTTCTCTCGCCAGAATTACGTTGCGACGCTGGGCGGCCCGATGGTGCGCAACAAAGCCTGGTTCTTTCTCTCGTTTGAGAATGTCAATGAACATGCCAGCATCGCCTACAGTCCCGCCAGCACGCAGCAGTTCGATGCGCTGAGCCAGATCGCCGCGCAGGGCATGATTCCGGGTGTGCCGTCGATCGCGGTTCCTCCGAACGTCCCGATTCCCTTCCTGGACGATCTCGGATCGCTGCGACTGGACTGGGCACAGTCGCAGAAATCGCGGTGGTACCTGCGCACGTCGGAGGATTCGTACACGACGCACAACGCGCTGGTGGAGCAGGGAACGCTGCCCTCGACGGGACTGCTGACGCACAACAACTACTGGAACACGGTAATCGGCAACTCGTACACATTCAGCTCAAGCTGGCTGGGAAACCTGGTTCTGGCCTCGAGCCTTCTGCACCTGACGCAGACGCGCAACTCGCATTACGGTTTCGCGCTGGCGTTTCCGTTCAGTTCGACGGCCCTCACGGTTTCGGGATTCGAGACCTTCGGCGACAACCAGTTTGCGACGCCCATCACCTTCTTCCCCGACCTGCGCAATCAGGAAAAATACGAGGCGCGCTACGACGTGAGCCATGTTGCCGGGAATCATGCTCCGCAGTTCGGGATCGATTTCATCCATGAGCCGGTGCTGAGCGGCGCGTTTGCCTCCACGGCCGAGCAGTTCCTTCAGTACCCGTTCAATCCCGATTGCTACGTCGATCCGACCCAGGGCGACTGCGGCGGCATCACGAGCCCGCTGCCCTTCTACTATGTGCCGCCGGCCTCGCAGTGCAATCCGGGGCCGAGCGCGGCCTCGGGAATCACATGCACCTACACTCCGGCGGGCGACGGCAGCTTTTCGCAGGATGTGCAGCGGCTCGCGCTGTACGTGCAGGATGCCTGGCGCGTATCGCACCACCTGACGTTCGACTACGGCTTGCGCTACCAGACCACGTTCGGATTGTTTGAGGGCTCGGGCCGCAGCCAGACGGAGAATGCGGCATTTATCACCTTGCGCGCGCTGCAGATTCCGGTTGCGACCGCCGTGCCGCGCGACGACCGCAAACAATTTGGGCCGCGGCTGGGACTGGCCTGGTCTCCGTGGCGGAATGAGAAGACCGTGATTCACGCGGGATTCGGCCTGTACTTCGAAGATCTGGCGCAAAACGGATGGGCGACGGCTTTTCAGGCAGTCAACAGCAGCAACGCGACGACCGGCTCCTGCGCTCTCGCGGGCGGTCCGGGGGCCTACGCGCTCACCGGATCGGGCTGCCTGCAGGGGGGCGCCGGAGCGACGGGCAACGTGATCGGCTCCGCCTATAAGACTCCTTACGCCATTCACATCACCGGGGGCGTGCAGCACCAGTTCAACCAGCGCTGGATGGCGGGCGCTGCTTACGTCCACGAGCAGGGCAATCATGGGTACCGCGCGTTTTCCTATGCGAGCGGCGTGAACCTGTTCACGCCCGAGATTGCGGCGAGCGATCCGAGCTATGCCGCCGACGAGGCGTCGGTGGTACCGAATGTGAATGTGTTCCGCTCGGACAACCGCTCGAGCTACAACGCGCTGATGATCCATGTGCAGGGGGACATGAAGCGCTTGAGCCTGGTCGCAAATTACGACCTCTCGAAGGCGCAGACCTGGGGATGCGTGCTGGGCGAGCTCTTCGATTATGTCGACGGTGTGTGCTCGCTGCAGACCGGGCCGGACGCTGGACAACTCGACGCGTTTGGACCGGGCGATTACGGGCCATCGGGCGAGGATGTGCGGCATCGCTTTGTGCTCGCCGGCACGCTGCATGTGCCGGGAGGCATCGAGCTCAGCGGGCTGTCGCAGCTGGAGAGCGCGCGGCCCTTCACCATCACGACGGCGGATAACTCGGGGCGAATCTACGTCAACGGAACCTACACGAGCCTGGACGAGTTTCGTGGAACGCCGTACATGCAGACCGATCTGCGCGTGGCGCGGCCCTTTGCGGTGCATAAGCGGGTGCAGGTGAATCCGTTCATCGAGTTCTTCAACCTGTTCAACCGGAACAATCCAGGGGCGAACTTCGCCGTAAACGTGGCGCAGCTTCCGGTGCCCGCGGCCGAAATGCAGCCGAATGCCCAGGGAATCACAAATGTCACCGATGTCTGCACAAATGCCAATTGCTCGCAGACGCAGCCGGTAACTAGCCTGAAGCAGCTGGAAATCCCCGAGGGTGCCCTGGGCGATTTCTTTGGCCCCGGCACCACGGTGGGGATCCCTTTCGCGGCTCAGTTGGGCGTTCGGACGACGTTCTAGAGGGGTCTGGCCAACAGGTTGCGGGACTTCCAGCCTCTTTTCCCGGAAGTCGGCGGCCTGACCCGCCGCGCCGTTACAATGTCGGCTGGATAAGATGCCGCTCTGCCCGCGGCGTGAAAGGAAGCCTATTCCATGAAGAGCCGCTCCTTCCTGTTTTCCGCAGCCGCGCTGATGCTGGCTGCGCCGATGGTGGTTGCGCAAAGCACTGGCAGCATGCCCGATCTGCACTGGCGCCTGATTGGACCGTTTCGTGGCGGACGTACGCGCGCGGCGGCCGGCGTGCCCGATCAGCCGAACGTGTTTTACGTCGGGCAGGTGGACGGAGGCGTGTGGAAATCGAACGACTACGGCAGGACCTGGCATCCGATCTTCGATCATGAAGACACGCAGTCAATCGGGGCGATTGCCGTTGCGCCCTCCAACGACAACATCGTCTACGCCGCAAGCGGCGAGGGTTTGCACCGGCCGGATCTTTCCGTCGGGGATGGGATTTATCGCTCGGACAATGCCGGGAAAACCTGGGTGCACCTGGGACTGCGCGACGGCCAGCAGATTCCCGCAATCGCGATCGATCCAACCAACCCTGATCGTCTTTTTGCCGCGGTGATGGGGCATCCTTATGGGCCGAATCCGGAGCGCGGCATTTTTCGCTCAACGGATGGAGGCAAAACCTGGCAGAAGGTTCTCTATAAAGGCGATCGCATCGGCGGCTCGGATGTCGTCATCGATCCGAAGAACCCGCAGATCGTCTACGCGTCGCTGTGGGAAGAGACGCTGGGGCCGTGGGAAGACGGGAACGAGTACTTCGGAACCGGCGGCGGCCTGTTCAAGTCCACCGACGGCGGCATCACCTGGAACAAGCTGACGAACGGGCTGCCGAACAATCTGGTGCAGATCAATGTGGCCGTGGCACCGAGCAACCCGGACCGGTTGTACGCGAGCGTGGCCACCACGGAACAGAGCGGCTACACGAATCCCAAGGGTTTGTACTTCTATCGCTCCGACGATGCCGGCGCAACATGGCGCAAGATCACGGACGATCCGCGGCCGGCGATGAAGATCGGCGGCGGCGATCTGTCGGTGCCGGTGGTCGATCCGCAGAATCCCAATACCGTATATGTCACCAGCATTGTTACAGTCCGGTCGGAGGACGGCGGCAAAACGTGGATCAGCCTGCGGGGCGCGCCGGGAGGCGACGATTACCAGAACATGTGGATCAGTCCACTCCATCCGAAGACCATTCTGCTGGTCAGCGACCAGGGCGCGGTGGTGACAGTGAATGGCGGCCGGACATGGAGTTCCTGGTATAACCAGCCGACCGCGCAGATTTACCACGTCGCGGCCACGAACACCTTCCCGTATCAGCTTTGTGGAGGACAGCAGGAGAGCGGGTCCGTCTGCATCTCCACCCGCGGCAACGA
>DAHUYD010000011.1 GCA_027315385.1 Acidobacterium sp. | reverse complement strand
CACATCTTTCCCAATGGTGCGGTCATACTGGAAGTCGGGCCCAAAGTCCGTATAAGTATCTTTAGGTCCAGTCACGGTATTCGGCGTGGATGCCATGTGCATGCCGTAGGCGCCCACCTCCAGGTTGTTGGTGCGCCCCGTATCCTGCCACGCCACCCGCCAGTACGGAGCGACCCCGCTGATGTTCACGCCCGCGCCGATTCCCGTATTCGGCTGCGCTGCCCCGATGTGATCCGAGCGATAGAGCGCGCCTGCTGCGTACAAATGCTGGTTATACATGCCATACGCTCCAATCCCGGCCACGTCCTGGGCCAGGCCACCATTGAGAAACGGGTTCGCCGCCGGTGTCGGGGCATTGTCGCTCAGAATAAAAGGAAAGCCCCAGGCCGGCGTGTCGTTCCACAGATCCTCAATGGTGGGATTATTGTTCATCGTTACCCCCCAGTCCAGCTCCTTCTGCCCCAGCATCTTCGTGTTTGCGTAGCGAATATCCGTGTTATCCATGGAAAAATGGTCGTCCTGCGCATCATAAGTAACCTGTAGAAAGCTGCCTACATGCGAGGTCCACGCCCCGGAAAGAAACAGCGAAATATCCTGCGGGAATTCGGCGGTCCCGTTCTGTGCGCCCGGCTGCGGCGAATTGAGGTTGGTCACCGAAGCTTCGAACCAAGCGCCCAGCGGCAATACTTTCAGCATGTCGAGCGGGGAACGCCGGCTGTTTCCAGGCGTTGAGATTGTGTCGTTTTGCATGCGATTGATATACCCCATCAACTTGAATAGCCGGCCGGCCGGATTCAGCTCCGGCGGAGTGTAGTGGCAGCCGCTGCACGGCAATCCGGTCTGGCGCGCATAGCTCGGCAGAGCCATGGCGCGCGGCGTACTTCCAGCGGCGACCAGCAAACAAAGAGCAATAAAAAGTATGTAATAGCGTCTCATGGTTCTCCTTTGAGTGAACAAACGTTCCGGGATGCGTTCCTCCCCGGCTCCGCCGCATTGAAGCAAAGCCGTTTCACGGCTTCGCGTAAACCACTCCTGGCGCCTGATATGGCGGATCCGAGACGAGCCGGATATAAGCGATCACCGCCTGAATATCGGCTTTCGTCAGCGTCTTGTCGTAGGGAGGCATCAGCGCGGACAGGTTCATGGCCGGCCCTCCGTGCCCGATAATCGCCATCAGGTCCGCATCGCTCAGCTTGTTATAGGTGTTTCCCTGGTCAAAGCTGTGCGGCGCAACCGCAAGGTTATCGTGGTTCGATACCTGCTCCGGCGTCGACTCCGGATCGTGACAGCGCGAGCAGTATTTTCTCTGCACCTGGTAACCAAGCTCTTCCTGATAGCCGGCGGCTAACTCCGGCACCTGCACCGACAGCGCGCGGCCAGTCTTGTTGTAGGTGACAGCAGTCAGTTCATAGCGCCCCGCGGTGTTTCCCAGCGTAACGCTGGTTGTCACCTGGCCGCTTGAGTCCGACAGCGCCTCGGAGGGGTCGAACTTCACTCCTGCCGGTCCGCTGAATTGCACCAGAGCGCCCGTCACACCATTGCCCTGGTCGTCGTTCACCTGCATCACCAGCGGCTGCGGCAGCGGGGCTCCGGCCGAACCCAGTTGCCTGTCTCCGCTCGACACCTGCAGCGCCGATCCCGCTGCCGTCGAGTGCGGGACGGTTGGGGTCTTGTGCGCCCGCGCACATCCGCACGCTGCCAGCACCGCCAGGGTGCCCACGATCGACGACGTAATCAGGCACGCCTTCCGCTTCATTGCCCGACTCCTTTCGTGCCCGATGTCCTCAGGCTCGCCACCCCCGCGCCGGATTTCCTGGAGCCTGCCCCCTTCTGCATCGTCAGGAAGGCCGTCAGCGCCCGGGCATCGTCGTCGCTCATGCCGCGGTTCGGCTCAATCGTCCCCGGTCTAAGCTGCTGAGGGTTCTTCAGCCAGAGATAGATCCACTCCGCATTCAGTCTCGAACCCACGTCCGTCAGCGTCGGCCCGATATACCCCCGGTCCTGCACCGGATCGACAATGTGACACGACTGGCACGCGTATTTTCCATAGAAGAGCTGCCGCCCGTGTTCCACCATTTCGGCCGAATATCCGCTTTGCGGCATCGCGTCGCGATCGATCTTCGGATTCTGGTAAACGGTCATAATGTAATTCGTCAGCTCCGTGCGCTCCTGGTCAGTCAGGTTGAACCTCGGCATTCGTCGAATTAACGCGGGCCGCAAAGTGTTCGGGTTCTTCAGGAACGCGTCCAGCCACTGCCTTTGCACGGCGCTCCCCTCCCAGCTCAGGTCCGGAGCCATGTCGCCGCCGTGCCCGTTGATCCGGTGACATGCCATGCAGTTCAGGTCGGTCATCAACTCTCCAGCCTTGCCCGCCGGTGTGTAACTGGATTGCCCCACTGCTGCGATCTGCATCTTTGCAGGCAGCGTGTAGCTGCGGTCCGTCAGCGACAAAAGCGCCGTCGTAAGCGCATCTACCTGTGCCGGAGTGAACGTGAACTGCGGCATATGCAATCCTGGGCCGAATATCCGCGGATGCTCGATCTTGTTCGACAGGTATGTGGGCAGCGTCCGCGGCATTCCCGCCGTGAACACCAGCTGCGCAAGCGGCTTGCTCCCGACCCGGCTCAGGTCCGGGCCGTAGTTATCCGGCTTCGGCACGCCGCGGATCGCGTGGCACGCCGCGCAGCCGTATACCTCCACCAGTTGCTTGCCGTGGGCAATCTGCTCCGGTGTCGCCGGATCCAGGTGCACGTTGGCCAGCAGATCGGAGTTAGTCTTGCTCTCGAGGAATCCGCTCAGCAGCCCCAGCTGCGCATCCGTGAACCGGTAGTGGGGCATCGCTGTCCCCGCGTCATAGTTCCGCGGATCGCGTAGCCACGCAGTCAGCCACTCCGGCTTTACCTTGGTTCCGACCGCCGTGAGTTCCGGGCCCAGATCGCCACCCACCAGATTGCCCGCCGCATTCTGCATTGCGTGGCACGATGCGCAGAACGATTCGCCATAAAGGCTCGCACCCGCCGCGGGATCGGCGTTTGTCGCCGAAGTCGCCTTCAGGCTTGCGGTATCTCCCGGCTTCGGTACGCTGTTCGCCATCAGAAACGCCGAGATATCCCGGGCTTCCTGGTCGCTCAAAAGGAAGTTAGGCATCGTCGCCGAGGCCGCATAACTCGCCGGATCCTTCAGCCATGCGTAGATCCATTCCCGCGTTGTCTTATCGGCAATATGCGTCAGCGGCGGAGGAGCGTCCGTCGGCTGCATTGCGCTGCCGTCGGGCAGCTTGATCGTGTGGCATCGCACGCAGCCGTAGCGCGCCAGCAGTTCCCGTCCCTGGTTTAAGGTGGGCGTGCCTTCCAGGTCCGCATGGTGGCATTGTCCGCACGCTGCCTCGTCGTAGCGCGCCGGCAATATTGGCTCGTTTGGCGCCAGCGTGCTGTCATGCGCGGCGGCAACCGTCGTTGCCGCGCCCTGGCCCCGATGGCAGACCACGCAGCCAAACTGCTGCATTGAGTGCGGAATTGCCGGATGCCGCGAATACGGCTCCATTCTCACGTCGCCAAGGCTCGTCTCGGTCAAACCCACATGGCACGTCTCGCACCGGTCCACCACGCCCAGTTTCGGGAGCCATATCTGGTGAATCCCCGCCTGGAAATGCCGCTCCAGCACGGGGGCGTCGCGGCGGCTCTGGATCAGCTTGAGATAGCCATGCTGATAATGCCGCCATTCGCTGAAGTGATCTTTGGCCGGCGCAATCGCCAGCGCGATCAGCAACAGCACACTCGTGATTCCAAACGCCCGAATCGGATCCCCAAACAGCCGGCGCCAGGAGTTCCAGCAGTTCTTAAGCGTTCGCACTTAACTCCTCCATGGCAAGACCCAGGACCATCCGGGACCGCGGAAAAACGTGCCCACCACCGTCAACACTGTGAGTTCCAGCAAAAACCACGTCATAATCCACCACGACACCGGCCTCGAAACCAGATACCTGCGGAACCGGCTGGTCGACTGCGGCGCGCTGTAGGCCGCGATCAGCAGGAAACCCGCCACTGCCAGCGTCGGCGCCAGCGCCACGTATACGTCGAAGAACCAGAGAAACAGCGAAAGACCGCCCGCGATGATGTAGAAGATCGTCAGGTTGCGCCGGCGATCTTTCAGAAAAACGCCATCCGGGCGGATGTTGATGTTGAAGTACGGAATCACCACCAGCGCGACGACCAGCAGCCCCGGGATCATGACTCCCGCCACCACGGGCGGGAAGTAGTGCAGCATCTCCTGCAGCCCCAGAAAGTACCACGGCGCTTTCGCCGGATTCGGTGTCACAGTTGGGTTCGCGATTCCTTCCAGCGGCGCATTGAAGAACAACGACATCAGCACCAGCGCAATCACCAGCACCTGTACCGCCAGCGCCGCGCGAAACAGCGCCTCGGGATAGGTCTGCACCTGCTCCTCGTCCTGGCTGCGCACGTGAGCAGAGGTCCGCCGCGTGACAAACACCACGCGCTTCGGCGACTTCTTCGCGTCCGAGCTTACTCCCGCGACATAGTCACTCATGGCTTTGCCATAACCTCCTCCGCAGTCTCTTCGGTCGTTGCCGGTCCGGCTGTCTCTTCAGCACACTGCGCAACGGGTTCGCTCTGCTGCACATACAAACCGCCGTCCTTGCGGATCCTCCAGAAGTGCACCGCGATCAGCATCACGGCGGCCAGCGGCAGAATCACGCAGTGCAGCACGTAGAACCGGAGAAGCGCATTCGCGTTCACCAGGTTCCCGCCCAGCAGCAAAAAGTGGATCTTTTGTCCCACGAAGGGTACGGCCGACGAGATATTCGATCCCACCGTAATTGCCCAAAAGGCCAGCTGATCCCACGGCAGCAGGTAGCCGGTGTAACTCAGGAGCAGCGTCACCAGCAGCAGAATTATCCCCACCACCCAGTTGAATTCCCGCGGCGGCCGGTACGCCCCCCGATAGAACACTCGGAACAGATGTGCGAATGCCAGCAGCACCATCGCGTGCGCCGACCAGCGATGCAGGTTGCGCAGAAACAGGCCGGAGGACACCACGTACCGCAGGTCCTTCATGTCGAAGTACGCCTGCGGTACCGAGGGGTGGTAATAAAACATCAGGAGGATGCCGGTGATCACCAGCACCAGAAACGTCCCCAGCGTCAGAGTCCCCAGATACCAGGTGGCATCGAAGTTCAGCATCCGCCGGCGTACCTTCGTCGGCAGGATGTGGAGGAACACATTCTGCTGAATGGCCATGGAGCGATGCAGCGTGCTCGTGCCGCTGCCGCTGCGGAAGATAGAGTTCCACAGTCGGCTCGCCCTCAGCCTTTCCAGATTGGTACTTATGCGTGACTGCATCTTCAGATCCTCACAAACTGGTATGGCGGAATGTGGGTGGAACGGTCTACCATCACGTCGCGATCGTCGGACAGCCAGGTTTTCAGCCAGGGCAGCGGTTTCGGCGCCGGGCCCGCCAGCTTCTGCCCTTCCTCGCTGAACCGGCTGCCGTGGCACGGGCATGCGATGATGCCCAGTTCCGGCTTCCACGCCGTCATGCATCCCAGGTGCGTGCAGATCATGGTGAGCGAGAAGATCCCTTCCGGCAGCCGCACCACGTATATCGCCGCCGCCGGATGCATCGTCACCGAATTCATGGAGTAGTCCTCCACGTTTCCCGCATTCACAATCGGAGAAGGCTCGTACAGCACATTCGGCGACATGTACTGGTATGCGAAGCTCAGAGTTCCCACTCCCGCCAGCCCCAGCGACCCGATCCCCAGCTTCGCGAAAAAATCCCGCCGGCTGATTTCCCGTTCATCCGGCTTTGGCTTCCTGCCCTCGTCCATCCCGCTCCTCACTTCCTGCTCTCAACCGCGGCCTGAAAAGGCGCATTCAGCGCGCCAATCGAAATCAGTCCCGTAGCTTCCGCCGAAGTCAGCGAATATGACTCCATGGAGATCATCCCGACCGGGCATCGCGCCGCGCACAATCCACAGCGAATGCACCGTGTCTCGTCCTTCAACATTGCCGAACCTGCAACCACCCCAAGCTCGTCGGCCTTCAATTCGTCCAGTTCCACATTCAGCAGGGCTTCGCTCTCCGCAAGCTGAGCCACGATCTCGGGCTGAAACTGAATGCGATCGAGGCTTACCAGTTCCAGGCAGTTTTCCGGGCATACATCCACGCACCCGCCGCACAGAATGCACAGGCTCCCGTCCTCCAGATTTCCCTCAAATACCGTATTCACCCAGCAGTGCAGGCAGCGTTGCGCCTCGATCTGTGCTGTCTTTTCGTCCAGCACCAATTCCACTTCGGTCATCCCCGTGCGCCGCGCCAGCGGCACCGTCGGAATTGGCTGCCGAACCAGCTCCAGCAGGTACGAAGGCATGCTGTGCCGCTGCAGTACTTCCACTGAAATCGCCGGCTCCGGATGCCTGCTGCCCCGCAGATACTCGTCGATACCCACCGCCGCGCGCTTGCCGTCTGCCACGCTGTCGATAATCAGCCGTGGTCCGAAAACGCAGTCGCCGCCTGCAAAAACCCCCTGCGCGGAGGTCATCAGCGTCTCCGTGTTCACGGCGATCAGTCCCCGCCGCGAAATTTCCACGCCGTCTTCAGACCCCAGAAAATCCAGCCGCGGCGCCTGCCCGATCGCCATAATCACGGTGTCGCAGTCCAGTACCGTCTCGCTGTTCTCGTAAAACGCCGGGTTAAACCGCCCCGCCTCGTCGAAGACCCACTTTGTCTTCACGGCTTCCAGGCCAGTCACTCTCCCGCTCTCGCCGACCAGCCGCTTCGGCCCCAGTCCCGGATGAAGGATGATCCCTTCCTCTTCCGCTTCCGCGATCTCCTCCAGCGCCGCCGGCATCTCTTCGCGCTTCTCAAGGCACACCAGATGGACTTCCCGCGCACCCATCCGAAGCGCCGAAAGGGAGATGTCCATCATCTCCTTCGCCGCCACAGCGTCCACATTTTCCCGCGAGGGCTCCTGCTGCTCCACGCCCTCTGTGTGCTGCCGTACCACCTCGCGCGCCGCCGATCGCGCCACATCCATGGCGACATTGCCGCCACCGATCACGATCACCTTTTTGCCGACTCGGAACTGATATCCCAGATTCACGTTCAGCAGAAAATCGATGCCCTTGTGCACCCCGTCGAGGTCCACGCCGGGAATCGTGAGATCGCGGCTCTTATGCGCTCCTACAGCCAGCAGCACCGCGTCGAACTCCCGCCGCAGTCCCGCGATCGTGAAGTCCCGCCCCGCCGCACTATTGAGATTCAGCGTGATATCCCCCGTGGCGAGGATCTCCCGCACCTGCGCCTCTACCACGTCCCGAGGCAGCCGATATTCCGGAACCCCGAGGTACAACATCCCGCCTGCCACCGGCGCTGCCTCGAAGATCGTCACCGGATAGCCCATCAGCGCCAGATCGTGCGCGGCAGATAACCCTACCGGACCCGCGCCCACCACTGCCACCCGGTGAGCAAGCGCCTTCTGCGCCCGCCCCTCGTTCACATCCACCGGCCGCCTTGACTCCGGCCCGTGGCGCTCCGTCAGAAACCGCTTCAGCGCGCGAATCGCAATCGGTTCGTCGATTGCGCCCCGCCGGCACGCTGTCTCGCAGGGGTGCGCGCAAACCCGTCCGCAGATGCTGGCCATCGGATTCGGTTCCCGGGCCAGCCGGTACGCTTCCTCGTAGCGCCCCTCTGCGATCAGCGCCACATAGCGCCCCGCGTTGGTATGTGCGGGACAGGCCATCATGCACGGGAAGTTGCTGTTCAGCCACGCCGGATCGACCCTCCTGTTTTCGTCGCGCTTCAGCATGATGGCCTTTTCTCCGCTTTCGCCGCTGCTCTCGCTACCGGGTCACGGTTAAGTCCAGCTTCGTGTCGCCGGAAACCGTTATCTGCGATGTATGCGGCTTGTCGCCTTCGTGCCATACGGTCACCGAATAAGTGCCGTCCGGTATGCTCTTGATCGCATAAATGCCCGCCGCATTCGTCGTCGCGTAATACGGCGTTGGCGAAACGATGATGTAGCCCGACATGTCCGGGTGCACGTTGCAGAACAGTGGAACCACGCCTGCATTCGTGAACGTGTAGTTGCGGCTCACGCCTTGCGGCCACGTGCCGAGGTTGTGGCCCAGCTTCTTATTGCCGTTCACCGACGGCCAGTAAACGTTGTGCGACACGCTGTCGCTGTTCAGGAACTCTACCGATGTTCCCTGCTGCACGACCATGATGTGCGGCTGGAACATCAGCCCCTTCTGGTCCATTACTGGATGCTGCGCAGGCGCCGGAAATGTCTTGCCCGCGATCGCATTCACGTACACCACCGACTCCCCTTTCGCGCCGGAGACCTTGCCGTGAAGGTCTCCCGCATGAGCCGCTGCCGCTACTCCCAGAATTGCCACTGCTGCTGCATACATGCGAAGTTTCATACCTGCTCCTTCTCTGGTTGGCGGCCGTGCTCGCGCTCCGGCCGAATTTGTGCAAAAGACCGCGCCGTCCGCGGAACCGCCGGTTCCACGCTGCGAATACTGCGTCTTCTAAAGTCGAAACCGGCGCTTTAAGGGGAGCCGAGATCGAAGGCACACCATTTCGATTCGACTTTCCGCGGTAACGAGCGAAGCGCCTGAATCCCGTTTAACCGCATCCTGCTTCTCCAGTCTCGTGCGGGAACTATGTCGTACTGCCTATGTTCTGAAATATTGCCAGGAGGGGGAAACCCGGTATGTGATCCACATCACACAGGGCGCTGGATCGCCCCAAAACCACCTCTGCACGCAGCCGCGCCGTATCTATAACAGCAACTCGCGCAGTTACTTCGCATAGCCCGCATTCACGCATTGCGCCGTTCTGTACAGACAATGACGTATTTGTAATGTAGGAGCTTCGGCTCAGGCCTCATCCTGAAGATCGGAGGGAATATCATCCCATCTGATGACGACAGGCCTGCCGCATTCTGATTAAGGTGTCACAGAACCACCTGCATCGGGATGCTAAAAGCGGAAGAGACTCGCTCCCGATGTATCGGCTCGCATAGCTGGGAGTTATGACTCTGGCCTGGAACATCGCTCTGGCCGCCCTTTTTGTTGCATTCGGCGCTGGACATGGAATTTCACCCCAATCGCTGCCACGGCCACGCGCAGGCGTGCCGCCGGTTTCCCTGCACTCTGCGACGATTCTGTTTGTAGCCGCTCCCGTTGTACGGTTGGGAGCGCCGGAGTTGCGTTTTCCTGAAGGCAGCAGCATCGTAACCCTCAGCCCGGGAACACGAGTTTCGTCCCCGCGATCCCTGACTTCGGAGTTTTTTGCGGCGGCTGATCCTGAGATATCTTTCGACGGGAAGTCGATTATCTTCGCCGGAAAGAAGCGGCAGTCCGAACCCTGGCAGATTTGGGAAGCCTTCGCCGATGGAACGTACCCACGCCAGATCACCCATTGCGCCGGCGACTGTCTGGGGCCGGCGCTTCTGTCGAAAAATCAGGTTGCCTACACCATGGTGACTGGCGCCGGGCACCGGCGCACATCGAACGTCTATCTCTGTAACCTGCGCGGTGACGGTGTACACCCCATCACTTTCGGCCCGGGCAATTATCGGGTGGAAGCGGTGCTTCACAATGGCCGGATTCTCGTGTCCGCCAGGTGGCCCCTGACCTCGGCCGGCGCTCCCGCGGGCGAGCGCACTCTATACACGATCCAGCCGGACGGATCCGGCTTGACTCTTGTGCGCGATACGCTGGCGCCGCACGCGAGCATCGCGGGCGGCAGAGAGCTGGCGAATGGCGCCCTGTTGTTTGTGGAGTCCAGGCCCGGAGGCGGACTTGCTTCCGTCGGCCAGCTTGCCCAGCTGCGTCCGGGCGCCCTGCGCGCTTCGCTCGTTCCAATTCCCGCCGCCGTCGATGTAGCCACAGCGGAGATGCCGGGAAACAGACTCCTGATCTCCCGTCGCGCTGCCGCTGCCTACGGCCATCGACACGACCTTTACAGCGTGAGCCTCCGCGGAATGCCGCGGGATTCGCTCTTCTATGCGGATCCGCGCTCATCCAGTCTGGAGCCGGTTCTCCTGCGGCCGCACCCTGCGCCGGAACACTACTGGAGCATCCTCCACACCGGGGCGCAAACCGGGCGGCTCGTATGCCTCGATGCATATCTCGCCGAGGATGCGCGCGGAGGGCGGCTCGAAGGAACAATCGCGACGGTGAGAGTACTCGCTCTCGATGTGCCCAGTGCGCGCCAGTTCGTCCTCGGCGAGGCGCCGGTCGAATCGGATGGCTCGTTTTATGCCGCGGTCCCGGCCGATGCGCCAATTCGCTTTCAGCTCATCGGGCCCCGCGGAGAGCTGCTGCGCGAGCAACGCAGCTGGATATGGGTGCGAAACGGCGAAGACCGCGGATGCCTGGGATGTCATGAAAATCAGTCGCTCGCACCGGCCGACCATTGGCCTTTGGCACTGCGGCGTCACGGTGCACCCGCCTTGCTGGTAGGTTCCGCGTTCGCGCGATCGGCTCCTGCACTGGCAACAAAACAATGATGCGGTCTTCCACTCGGGACAGGACGATGCCGTGAAGCCAGACTCCGCAAATGGAACTCTCCGGAACAGGCGCCGCATTGGGCCGCACTTCCCTGGCGCGCTCTTGTCGATGGCCCTCCTTGCGGCGATCGCAGGCATACCCGTCGGTGCCAGTGCGGCTCCGCGAATACCCAACCACAATGAGGACAATTACATCCCGAGAGCGAACTATCTCAGCCCCGTAGCTATGGTCCTTTCCCGGAACGGACTCTGGTTGTATGTCGTTTGCGAGGACGGCAATCGGGTGCTTGCTGTGAATACGAAAACGAGGCAGGTCGTACGAAGCGTCATGGTGGGCCGAATCCCGAAGGCGATTGCTCTCTCGCCTGACGGGAAAGCGCTATATGTCTCCAATGAGCAAAGCGGCAGCGTCACGGAGATCGATGCGCAGACTTTTCAGATTCTCCGGACGCTTTCTGCCGGCTGGGGGCCAGTCGGACTGACGACGGACAGCTCCGGGAAGGTGTTGTATGTCGCGAATACCCTGGGCAATGACGTCTCGGTCATAGACCTGAAGTCTGGGCAGGAACTCAAGCGGCTGGAAGCTGGACACTTTCCCGAGTATGTAACTCTCTCGCGTGACGGAAGCCGCATCTACATCGCAAACCTGCTGGCGCGCCTGGCGCCTCCCGACCAACCGCCCGTGTCCGAGCTGACTGTAATCGATACGCGAAGTCAGATGGTCACGGCGCGGATAAGCATCCCCGGCGTCATTCAGATGCGGCATATCGCGGAGCTGCCCGCCGCGGCTGGCGGCTATCTTCTCATTCCCTTCATGCGCCCAAAGAATCTGAACCCTCTGGTCCAGATTCAGCAGGGATGGTATCTCACCCACGGTCTGGCCGTGATTCGGCCATCTGCAATCGACTCCAGAGGACCGCGGAACTATCAGGTGACGGAGGTCCTGCTCGATGACATCGACCGCTACTACGCGGACGGCTTCGGCGTTGCAGTGACTCCCAGCGGCCGATGGGCGCTCGTAACGGCCTCCGGCGCCAACGTTGTTTCCGTTCTCGATACTGCGAAGCTCCGCCAGTTATTGCTGCGTACGCCGCCCGTTCAGCGCGCGGAACTGGCGAATCGCCTCGACTCGGCGATCCATTTCGTCGCTCGCCGGCTGGCGACAGGGCGAAATCCGGCCGATGTGGTCACTTCGCCCGATGGCCGCTTCGCCTATATCGCCAATCGCATGGACGACTCGATCAGCGTGGTGGACATAGCGCGGACGCAGGTGACGTCGACCATCGACCTGGGTGGTCCCGGGGAAGTCTCGATTGCCCGGAGCGGCGAGCGTCTCTTCTTCGACGCCGGCGCATCCTTCGAGGGACAAATGGCCTGCGCAACCTGCCATCCGCATGAGGGACTGTCGGATGGGCTGGCGTGGAGCCTGGAAACCCCTCAGTTGGGCCGTGACGTCGTGGAAAATCGGACCTTGTACGGCATCGACGGTACCTCACCGTTCAAGTGGAACGGAATGAATCCCGACCTCAACACTCAGGACGGTCCACGAACCGCAATGTATATCTTCCGGTCTCAGGGATTCAACGCAAAGGAGGTGTCCGATCTGGTGACTTATCTTCTGTCGCTCCGCCTGCCTCCGAACCCGCACCGGGCTCAGGATGGGCACCTGACCGAGGCTCAGTTGCGAGGGAAAGCGATCTTCTTCCGCCGCAGAAGCAACTTCGGAACCCTAATTCCCCCCGCAGATCGCTGTTACTACTGTCATTCTCCCGTAACTCATTACACCTCGCGAGTTCAGATGGATGTTGGTACATCCACGCCCTATGACACCATCCATGCGTTCGACGTGCCCCAGCTCGAAGGCGTCGCCATGAAGCCGCCCTATCTGCACAATGGCGAAGCACTGACCCTGGAACAGATCTGGACGGAATTCAATCCGGAAGACAAACACGGCTTCACATCCGACCTGAGAAAAGACGAGTTGAACGACCTGATTGACTATCTGAAGACGTTATAAATGGAGACTGAATGCCCGACCTGGATACTTATGACGTCATCATCGTAGGCTCCGGAGCCGGCGGTGGTATGGCCGCCTATGTACTGGCTCGTGCCGGAGCCAGGTGCCTGATGCTGGAGGCCGGAGACTGGTTCGACACTTCCAGGGACTCCAAATGGCTGGAGTGGACATACGACGCCCCACACCGTGGAGCCACGAATGACGCGCACGCCGCCGGGGGCTTTGAAGCAGTTGTGGGCGGCTATCATGTCGATGGCGAACCCTACACCTGTGCCGCCGGCACCCAATGGAAGTGGTTCCGCGCACGCATGCTGGGCGGCCGCACCAATGCCTGGGGCCGCATTTCGCTGCGCAACGGCCCATACGACTTCAAGCCATACACTCGCGACGGTAAAGGCTTCGACTGGCCCATCGCCTATGAGGATCTCGCACCGTATTACGAAAGGACGGAAGAGTTAATTGGCGTGTTTGGATCAAGGGAAGGTTTGGAGAACCTACCCGATGGAAAGTATCTGCCGCCGCCCGCGCCGCGTTGCTACGAACTCCTTATACAAAAGGCCTGCACAGATCTGCGGATTCCCTGCATTCCCTCCCGGCTCGCGATCCTCACTCGTCCTCTGAATGATCGTCCCGCCTGCCACTATGTCTCCCAGTGCTCTCGCGGTTGCCGGATGGGATCGAACTTCTCCTCGCCGGTTGTGCTCTTGTATCCGGCGCGGCTGACCGGCAATCTGGAAATCCGTTGCGGCGCGATGGCGCGGGAAGTCCTGACAGGCCCTGACGGACGCGCCACAGGTGTCTCGTACATCGATAAAGCAACGGGCCAGAAGATGCAGGTTACAGGCAAAGTCGTCGTTCTGGCGGCAAGTGCCTGCGAGACGGTGCGCCTGCTCCTCAACTCCCGCAGCCCACGCTTCCCCCAGGGACTCGCTAACTCCAGCGGGCTGGTCGGCCGCTATCTCATGGATACCGTCATGTCCAATGTTACGGGCTGGATACCTGAGTTAATGAATTTGCCTTCGCATAACGAGGACGGAGTAGGCGGTATGCATCTCTATGTGCCGTGGTGGAACTACGAACAGCAGCGCCTGGGTCAGCTTCCATTCTCGCGCGGCTACCACATCGAGTTAAGCGGTGGACGCTCCGGTATGCCGGCTCCGGGATTGTTAACCGGATCGGAGATGCTGCTGGGCGGCGGCTATGGAAAGGCCCTGAAGAAGAGAAGCCGAAATCTATATGGCTCTCTGGTCGGCTTTCACGGCAGGGGAGAAATGATTCCCAACCGCGAAAGCTACTGCGAGATCGACGCAGGCGCCGCGGACCGATGGGGCATCCCGGTTCTCAAGTTTCATTTCCGGTGGAGTGACGAGGAGATACAGATGGCCCGGCATATGCAGAACACTTTTCAGCAGATTGTCCTGACGATGGACGGCAAAGTTATCGAGTCCTATGGTCCGAATGAGAGATGGGGGATCTCCGAAGGAGGCGAGGGTATTCATGAAGTGGGCGGCGCGCGGATGGGGAACGATCCCGCAAGCTCGGTACTGAACAGCCATTGCCAGGCGTGGGACTGCAGGAATCTCTTCGTCGCCGACGGAGCGCCGTTCGTCAGCCTCTCGGAGAAGAATCCAACATTGACCATTATGGCCCTGGCCTGGCGAACCTCCGAATACATAGCATCGCAGATGCGCATACAGGCCCTGTAAATCGCAATTGCATTTCTCCATTAGGGGGCGTCCATGAATGCCGCGGAACAATCCAGTAGTTTTGGCCCAGGCCTTCGCTTTCACCGGCGAGCCATGCTGAAGATGATGATGGCCATCCCTGCTGCGGGACTTATGCCTCGCACGTCCTTTGCTGTTCGGGCTGCCAGATCTCTCGCTCAGGTAGTCCCCGCGGCGGAAGAGGCGCTGCTAAACCGCGGGCTTTCCGTACTCAGCGCACACGAACGAAACACTGTCGCTGTGCTGAGTGACTGGATCATTCCTGCCGATGAGGAGTCCTGCGGTGCCACCGACGCCGGTGTTCCCGAATTTATCGAAGACTGGCTGGACTTTCAGCGCGGCGGCCTTTTGACGGGCGTCCGCGAAGGGCTTGCGTGGCTCGATGCTGAATGCAGGCGCCTCCATGGAAACGTGTTTGTGGATTGCATGGCGGACGAACAACAACAAATGCTTGACCGGATTGCGTGGCCGGCGGCGGCGTCATCAACCGACTCCCAGGGCATCGCCTTCTTTAGCTGCTTTCGCGATCTGGTGCTCAGCGGTTTCTATACCAGTGAGCAGGGAATCCGCTATTTGCCTTATATCGGCAACGAGCCGCAGCCCGAATGGAAGGGCTGCCCGGAGCCGGTACTTGTCCAGCTGCGGCTCCACCCGGCTCCCTCATCCTGATTCTGTTTACAACCTACAACCATGATGATTGGCAAAAGGCCGGCGATCCAGCGACCCTCCTCCGAAATTGCTCGGCATGGTGGGCGCCGCGAATTTGGAGGATTCTGCTCATGCTGGAAGATCGCGCTGTTCTTCAGCGGGACCATGCATCCGGCCGTATGCACGAGGCAGCGATGGAGAGGACCCCACCGCGGAGGTCAGGACGAAAGTTTGGACGCAACAGTTCGCGCTGTCGCGGTTCCGGAAAGAAATACAAGCCCTGCTGCGGCAACATAGCCGTGCATTGAATGCCCCCCAGTGCCCCGAAATGGTCCGTGATCAGAGTCGAAACCCTGGTACACATCGCATGATGCAGTGCCAGGCATCCGGGACACTACGCAGGCCCCAGGATTTCGAGCTTCGGGAAATGGGTCCGATAGCGTCGAACGTCGCGCGTGAGCAGGGCGAGTCGCTCGATGGCCGCGTGCGCTCCAATGTAAAAGTCCGGAAGCGGTGTGGCCCGCTGGCCGCCCCGTCGGCGATAGCTCAGGAAGCACTTGCCAGCGAGGAAGCCGGCTTCCCACGGCAAAGCTTCCCGCTCGTAGGAAGCAGGGGGCAGCGCGGCATCCAGCGCTTCAATAGTGCTGAATCCGATCGACACCTCGGCATAGACGGTGGGATTGATAATGAGGGCCGTACAGTCGGCGCACTCCGCCAGCGCGTGGGCCGACCAGTCGGCCCATTGCGCGTCGTTGGTAGCTACGTCCAGCAGAACGTTGCTGTCGACGAGGACGCCGCGGCGGTTGCGTAAGCGGGATTCCAGATTGTCGAGCGCCGGCGTCATTTGCCGTTCGCGCCGGCACCGCGGCTCCCGCGCGTGAGCGCCATAATCTCGCCGGTGGACATGCGCGTATCGGCCGAGCCGCGGAGCGCCCTGAGCGCCTTCTGTCCCCGGAGCCCCAGGCTTTCCGCGCGCCTGGCTTTTCGGATCCGGGCGTGGTCGCCGCTCACTTCGAATTCGACCTCAGTATGGGGTAGCAGGCCCAATCGGTTCCGAACCGCCTGAGGAATGGTCACCTGACCCTTGCTTGTGATCTGCATCGGTATTACTCCTACCAGTAAGTGTAATGCGAAGAGACTGCTGGAGCAAGCAGCGAAATCCTGATTCCGTTTGCTGCACGTCGCAGCCCGCCGCCTGCGGCCCTTTCCCAGCATGCTGACTTTGGCAAGCTGGAGCTGAGGAACCTCTGAAGTGCTCTGCGCTCCACAGCCGATGCGGTTAATCTGGGCTCATGTACACGCCGAAAGGATCGCTGCGTTCCATCGCAAGCTGCGCAAAGGCGCCATCCAGGCTGCCTCCTGTGCCGCGCTTGTCGGCCAGCTTGAGATGCAGGTTCAAGCCGGCGCCTTCCGGCAGGTTCCACGAAGCGCGGGTATTCATTCCCGCATCCGAAACGTCTGCGAAAAGTTGCGGCAACGGTGTTGATGCGTGCGGCGGATGCCGTTCACCTGGCGACGGTGGCTGGTGTGACGAATCGTCGGCGGGCGCGCGAACGGTCGCGATGCTCTGGGTGTCGTACGCCATCCGTGTGGCGAATGCCGTGCATCTGCGGCCATATTTCGACTCCAATGAGATAGCACTGGCGAGTTCCCCACCGACTTCGGACAGCAGGACGATTTTACCTGGTTCGCGTCGAGTATGATGAACCTGCACATGCTCGCATGCGCCGTCTTTGTATTCAGCTGGATAGAAGTCCCAAATGCTTTGGAAAGTGCCGCCTGAGGCGGCCCCTGAGGAGATACGCAATTGAGTGAAGGTGCCGGTAATTCCCGGCAGGCAAGAGGTCGCAGGTGGGAAGGAAGATCTCGGCAGATTCCCTACCTGTTATGGTTTTTAGCCCTGCTGATTTGCGCGTTAGTCACAGCAGTGGCTTTCGTGTACGTTGATGTGCCTGTGGCTCGTCGCGCCTATGGGACGTCGACGTCGGCGGAATTCCTGGCGACGGGATTTGCGAGTGCTGTTCTTCTCGGATTCGAGTCGATTGTTGCGCTCTCCCTGATTATCGTTCGGATAGCCCGCGGACATTTGTCCCCTTTTCGTGAAGTGACCGTGCTGGCGTGTCTCACCTCCATCTGTGCTTATGCAATCAACGACAGCACCCTGAAGTTCTTCTTTGGGGTCCCAAACCCTGCGGCCGTATTGCAGGGAACCAAACATGCTTTCAACTTCCTGAGCAGCTCTTCCAACCTGAGCTTTCCTTCGGGACATATGGTTCTGGCCGGCGCCTTCGCCGGTGTTTTCATGCGATTTTATCGGACAAGTATCTTGCCCCTCTCCACCCTGCTGCTCATTGCGGGAGTGCTGCTGATTGAGGGTGACTGGCATTTTGTCAGCGATGTAATCGCCGGAACATTTGTCGGTATCTCGGTCGGCATACTCGCCGGCGAACTCTGGATAGCCCATTCAAAATAGGGCTGATGGGTATTTACTTGAGTGCGCCGGGATAAACCGGCATGGAGCAGGAGATGAAAGAGCTCTACGAGTAAGGTCTAGCGATCCGCTCGGCCCCGAGTTTTGCGCGAGTCCTACCGCGAGGTAGGCCGCGAAGCGTAGACAGGGGCATAGGTGGGGTGGGTATTGAGCTGCGAAAAATACAGTCCAGGACGCCGACACGGTTCAAGTTGTGGGAAGGCAACATGCCCAGTGGCGCTACCGCGAGTCACTGGTCAGTCCTGCGTAGTCGAAGACCTCAGACACGCCTAGA
>DAHUYD010000008.1 GCA_027315385.1 Acidobacterium sp. | reverse complement strand
ACGGCGCCGCCGGCCGGAGGCCTGCACGCTCCCGCCGCCTTCGCCGATGAATTCCCTCAGGCGCTGCGTCTCGCGTACCCGCTGGCGCAAGCGCTGCGGTACGGCGAGAATCCGCACCAGCGCGCGGCGCTCTATCACGACGGCTCCGGTACGGGCGTGGCCGCGGCCGAGCAGCTCCAGGGCAAGGAACTCAGCTACAACAACCTCGTCGATCTGGACGCCTGCTGGGCGCTGGCGCAGGAGTTCGACGAGCCCATGGTGGCGATCATCAAGCACACCAATCCCTGCGGCGCGGCTACGGGAACCGATGTGCTGGACGCTTACCGCAAGGCGCTGGTCGCCGATCCGGTCTCGGCCTTCGGCAGCGTCATCGGCTGCAACCGGGAAGTGAATGGCGATGCCGCCGAGGAGATGGCCGCGCTGTTTGTCGAGGCGATCGCCGCTCCAGGCTTTACGCCGGAAGCGCGCGCGCGCTTTGCCGCGAAGAAAAATCTGCGCCTCGTGATCGTGCGTCCCTCCGCAGGGAAGCGCGTCGTCAAGCAGGTTTCCGGCGGGCTGCTGCTGCAGGACGCCGATCTCGGGCGCGTCTCCGCCGCCGAAGCGAAGACCGTGACGAAGCGCGCACCAACCCCGGACGAGCTGGCTTCGCTGCTCTTTGCCTGGAAGGTCTGCAAACACGTTAAGTCGAATGCCATCGTGTATGCGAAGAACGGACAAACGCTCGGCGTGGGCGCGGGACAAATGTCGCGCGTGGATGCGGCCAGGTTCGGCGCGATGAAAGCTGTGCTGCCACTCAACGATTGCGTCGCTGCGTCGGACGCCTTTTTCCCCTTCCCCGACGGACTGGAAGTGGTGGCCCAGGCGGGCGCGACGGCTGTCATCCAGCCCGGCGGCTCGGTGCGCGACAGCGACGTGATCGCCGCAGCGGAGCGCCTCGGCCTGGCGATGGTCTTTACCGGCATGAGGCATTTCCGGCACTGAGGCAAACCGTCTCCCAATTGTGGTAAATGTGTCGAATGCGCACTGTGGAGAACCGTCTGCGCCTGAGTGAGGTCGCGCCTGGCCTGGTGCAGTCGGAGATTCGCGCCATGTCGGTCGAGTGCGAGCGCGTGGGCGGCATCAACCTAGCGCAGGGGGTCTGCGATACCGGCGTTCCCGAGGCCGTCGCCGCCCGCGCAGCCCAGGCGATCGCCGAGGGATACAACATCTACACGCGGCTCGACGGCATCGCGCCGCTGCGCCTGGCGATCGCGGAAAAGCTTGCCCGCCACAACGGCATCACCTCCGATCCAGAGGGCGAGATCCTCGTCGCTTCCGGCGCTACCGGCGCGTTCTATGCCGCGTGCATGGCGCTGCTCGATCCCGGCGACGAAGTCATCCTCTTCGAGCCGTTCTACGGCTACCACCTCAACACGCTTGCCGCTATGCGGGTCCGGGCGGTGTCCGTGCCGCTCGCCACGGGTAACTGGGCGCTCGATGTGGACGCGCTGCGATCGGCCGTGACGCCGCGCACACGGGCCATCGTCATTAACTCGCCCTCGAACCCTTGCGGCAAAGTCTTTTCGCGTTCTGAACTGGAAGCCGTCGCCGCGCTGGCCCTCGAGCACGATCTGTTTGCGATCACTGACGAGATTTACGAGTACTTTGTCTACGGGGGCGCGCGGCACGTCAGCATGGCGACGCTCCCGGGGATGGCGGAACGCACCATCACCATGTCCGGGCTCTCAAAGACCTTCAGCATCACGGGCTGGCGCGTGGGCTATCTCGCGGCGGACCGGAAGTGGATGGGCGCGATCGGTTACTTCCACGACCTCACTTACGTGTGTGCGCCTTCGCCGTTCCAGCACGCCGCGGCAGCCGGATTAGTCAGTCTCCCGGATTCGTTTTACACGCGGATGGCCCACGAATATCAAGTCAAGCGCGACCTGCTGTGCGGGGTGCTCGCCGAAGCGGGCCTGACGCCGTCGATTCCGGACGGCGCCTACTACGTCCTGGCTGACGCAACTGCGCTCTCCGGCGCCACGGCGCGCGAGAAAGCGCGCAATCTTCTGCGCCAGACCGGAGTGGCCTCGGTCGCCGGCACCGCGTTCTTCTCGAATGGCCGCGGCGACAATTTGCTGCGTTTCTGCTTCGCCAAACGCGACGAGGATTTGCAGCGCGCCTGCGCCGCCCTGCGCTCTGCGCTCTGAGCCCTGTCTTCACGCGGTCGTTGTTGCGATCTCCACCAGCGGGTATCCCAGGCGCTTCCACTCGTCGAAGCCGCCGCGCAGCGGACGAACGTTGCGGATCCCCATCTTCCGCAGCTCCAGCGCCATCCTGGCCGCCGTCGCCTCACTGGGGCAGGTGCAGAACAGCACGACATCCTGATCCCGCGGAATGCGCTCGCTCTCCTGCACCAGCTTGTCTGGGGTCAGGCTGAGGGCGCCAGGCAGCGTCCGCGGATCGGGCAGGTAGTCCAGCGGATGCCGCAGGTCCACGATAAAAACCTGCTCCCCCCGGTCCAGCATGCGCTTCAAATCCACCGGTTCCAGCCGCGCCATGCGGACCGAACGCAGAAAGGCGCGGCGCTCCAGCACCCTCCACCCCAGAAAGCCCAGCAACAGGAGCACAAAGATGGCCACGGCAAAGTGCGCGGCTGTAGAGAGCGCCTGGGGATTGCGCTTGAGCACGTCCCCGAAGAAGCGGCCGCTCAACAGGCAGCTAAGCACCCACAGCAGCGCACCCGCGCCGTCGCACGCCAGGAATCTGCCGTACCCCATCCCGATTTGCCCCGCGATGGGAGCGGCCACCGTACCCAACCCGGGCACAAATTTGGCCAGCAGCAACGCCGCCGCTCCGCGTTTGGTGAAGTAAGCTTCCGTTTTGCGTACGCAGGCGGTGCTCTCAAGGCTGAGTTTGCATAGCAGCCGCACCACCGACCCGCCGTAGCGCTTGCCGAGGACGTACCAAATTGAATCCGCAACGAGGCTGCCCGCGAGGGCCGCCGCCAGCAGCAGCGGCAGGGTCAGCTTGTGGGTCGCGGTAAGGGTTCCCGCCGTCAGCAGCAATGGGGCGCTGGGGATGGGAACCCCAAGCTGCTCCGCCAGCACCCACACCAGGACCACCACATATCCGTAGCGGATGAAGAAGTCGAGGGCAATAGGCATAAACACCCGCGTGGGGACGGGACGGCACGTCGTAACTCAACTATAGATGTCCGCAACCCGGCGCGGATTCAGATTTGCGGGCGGCCGGGGGCTACCTACGGCTCCAGATGGAAGTAGACGCTAAGGCGGCGCCCGGTCGCGCTGCTCTCCCGCGCCAGCTCGATCATGCGCGTCGTCCGCCACGCCTGCTCGGGCTTGACGGCCAGTTCGGCGCGCCCCATCAGCGCGTCGCGCACATTGGCGTAGTAGCCGCGGTAGTCGCCCTTCAGAGTCGGCACCCGCCGCGTTTGCCCGCCGTCGCAATTGCGCAGCTCGCCCCAGTCGCTTTCCGGATCCTCGCCAAACTCCGGCGCGTCGAACCCCAACCCCGCCTTGATCTGGTCCTCCTGGGGATCCAGCCCCCACTTCGTAAAGCTGCCTTTCGTTCCGTGGATCAAGTACCGCGGACCCGGCGTGCACGCCGTCAGGGTGGAGCGCAGGAGCACCGTCAGCGGGCGCGGCTGCTCGTATTTGAGAAAAATATCAAAGGCATCGTCGACAACGGCGTGGCGCCGCTCCATGCGGACGTCGGCCATGATCGTCGCAGGCTTGCCGAACAGCGTGAGCACCTGATCGATCATGTGCGGCCCAAGATCGAACAGGGTGCCCCCTCCGGGCAGGCCGTTTTCCCGCCAGACATCCAGCCGCGGCTGGATGCGATAGCGGTCGTAGTGCGCGGTATAGGAAATCACGCTTCCTAATTCGCCGCCGGCCAGGACCTGCTGCACGGTCTGGAAGTCGCCGTCCCACCGCCGGTTCTGGTACGCGCTCAGCACCAGTTTTCTCTGCCGGGCCAGCAGGATCAGCTCAGCCGCCTCGGCGGTGGTCAGCGTGAACGGCTTGTCGATCACCACGTGGCGCTGCGCCTGCAGGCACTGCCGCGCCAACTGGAAATGCGAGTAGCTGGGCGTGGCGATCACGACCAGCTGGATGCTCACGTCCCCCAGCAATTCCTCCACGGAATGCGCCTGCCGCACCCCGGGATATTCCTTCACCGCATCGTTGCCGCTGCGCTGCACGACGCAGGCCAGTTCCAGTCCCGGCGTGGCCTGCACCACAGCCGTGTGGAACACGCGCCCCGCCAGGCCAAAGCCCACCACCCCAACCCTTATCGGTTCCTGCATAGGAATCATTATGACAGTCAGACGGTTTTCATGGCCTTACGGTGAGCCGCGCTGGAACTCCAAGCGGCCCTGCCGCCGGCCGCCGGCAGCTGACAACTGACCGATCCCCGCCTGCCCTGTTATTCTCCCCCTCAGAAGACCCACTCCGATGCTCCTCGAACTGCGGGCTGAGAACTACGCCGTCATCGACCACGCCATCGCCGCTTTCGGCCCAGGCCTGAACCTGCTCACCGGCGAGACGGGCGCCGGCAAATCCATCCTTGTGGACGCCCTCGCGCTCCTGATGGGACAGAAGGCCTCCAGCGACCTGATCCGCCACGGAGCCGACCGCGCCGTTCTCTCCTGCGTTTTCGAATCGACGGCCGGCGCGGAAGCGATCCTCGAAAGCAACGGCATCGATCCCGAAGGGCAGGAGATCATCCTCCGCCGCGAAATTCTTCCCGCCGGCAAAGGCCGCGTGTTCGTCAACAATCAGCCCGCCGGTGTCGCCGTCCTCCGCGCGCTTGCCCCCGAACTCGCCCTCATTCATGCGCAGAGCGAGACCATTTCGGGCTTCGACCCCGCCCAGCAGCGCGGCCTTCTCGATCGTTTCAGCGGCATCGCAGCCGACGCCGTTGGCGAGCCCTTCGCGCGCTGGCGTGAAATCCAGGCGCGCCTGGCCGATCTGGAGCACGACGAGCAGGATCGCCTCCGCCTCGCCGACCTGTGGAGCTTCCAGTCGCGTGAAATCCAGTCCGCCGCACCGCAGTCCGGCGAAGACGAGGCGCTGGAAACCGAAAAGCGCGTGCTCGCCAACGCGGAGAAGCTCTACGCGGCGGCCATGGG
>DAHUYD010000191.1 GCA_027315385.1 Acidobacterium sp. | reverse complement strand
CCTCAAAAGCTTCTTCAGCTTTGCCTCTCCGCCCGGGAACACCAAATACACTCGCGACGATCCCGGCGCCCGCTTCGGCAACTTCGATTTCGATTACCGGCTGCCCTTCCTGCGCAACTGGGTGACCCTCTACAGCGACTCTTTCGTCCACGACGACGTCAGCCCCGTCGATGCGCCGCGCCGCGCCGCCGTTCATCCCGGAATTTATCTGGCGAGATTTCCCGGCCTGCAGCAGCTGAGTCTGCGCGTGGAAGGCGCCAGCACCGATCCTGGGCCGGTCGGCTCCCGCGATATCAAAGGCCAGTTCTTCTACTACGAGGGAATCCAGAAACAGGGACCCACCAATCAGGGATTCATCATGGGCGACTGGATCGGCCGCCAGTCCAAGGGCGGCCAGGCCTGGCTCACTTACCATATCTCCGCAAAGAAGGACATTCAGTTCATGTACCGGCGGGCCAAGGCCTCCATCAAGTTCTTCCCCGGTGGAACCACCCAGAACGACTTTGCCGGATCGGTCCGCGAGTGGATCGGCCGCGATATCGAGATCCGTGGCCTGGTGCAGTACGAGGGATGGAAAGCTCCTATCCTGACTTATCCCGTCTTCACCAACACGCTGCACAGCGATACCACCGCCGAAGTGCGGATCACCTGGTATCCCCGCCAGCACTCGCAGCAATAGGCTCCGCTGCTCCGGCATGAGCCGGAGCAGCACCACCGGAGCCATCGAGTAAGGCGGCCTGTCTGCCGGCGATACCGTCGGTCCGGGCCGCATGGCGTGTTCAGTCCATCGGCAACGTTGCGACCGCCAATTCGGCGCCATCCATCGCCGTATCCCGCATTCCCGCGGAGCCGTACCCCCGCTCAATACATCCGCGGTCGGGTTTGCGGCATCTCATCGCGCGGGTCGGTGTACGTATATGGATACAGTCAATAAACCATACCCCGAAACTGGCCGGAAACTTCCGCCGTTTCTCCGCACATGGTCGCTGCAGAATCCCCAGGTCGCCTCCTGCGGCAATCACGATCACTTCGCCATCATTTACGACAACCAGGAAGATCAGCTCGACTTCATTGTTCCTTTCCTGCGTCTCGGCATGGAGCGCGGCGAGAAAAGCGTATTCATCGTCGACGACAACACTCCCGAGACCGTAATCGCGGCCATGGAGGCTCACGGCATTGACGTCGATGCCGCTTTGGCCACCGGCGCCCTTGCCCTCGTCACCAAAGACGACGCTTACCTGAAGAATGGCGACTTCGATCCCGACTGGATGATCGACTTTCTTGCCCAGTCGATCGAGGCCGCAAAAAAGGAAGGCTTCCGCTCGGTGCGCGCGTCCGGCGAAATGACCTGGGCTCTCGGCCCCGCCGGCGATTCGCATGCCCGCCTGGTCGAGTACGAGTGCAAGCTCAGTTCGTTCTTTGCCGGCTACGATATGGGCGGCATCTGCCAGTACAACCGCCGCCGCTTTCGCCCGGAAACGCTGATGCACGTCATCCATACCCATCCCAAACTCGTCTTTCGCGGCGAACTCTGCGAGAACCCCTACTACATTCCCGCCGAGATTCTGCTGGACCGCGGCGAGAAGATGGAAGATATGGTCGCCCGGCTGCTCGAAAACATGGCCGAGAACACCCGGCTCCGGCGCAGCCTCGCTGCTGAAACCGAAGCGCTCCGCCGCTCCGAGAAGATGGCTGCCGCCGGCAGAATGGCCGCCAGCATCGCTCACGAAATCAATAACCCGCTCGAGGCCATCGTCAATCTCTGGTACCTGCTCAACCAGGAGAAGCTCTCGCCCGACGGACGCGAGTACCTGGACGCCATGGGCAAAGAACTCAACCGCGTCTCCCACATCGCGAACCAGATCCTGGATTTCTACCGCACCGGCGCCACCGCCGCCCCGGTCGATCTCGGCCAGGTCGCCGAGGAAGCAGCTCGGCGCTACTCGCGTCCCGCAGGTTCCGGCGGCCCCTCCATCGAAATCCAGCGCCGCGCGCCAGCTACTGTCTTCGGCTCTCCCGGCGAATTCGGCCGCCTCTTCGAAAATCTCATCGTCAACGCGCAGGAAGCGGGAGCCACCAGGATTCGCATCCGCGTCTCCCACGGCCGCGGCTGGAACAAACCCGCGCGCCCCGGCGTCCGCGTCCTGATCGCGGACAATGGCGCCGGAATCCCTTCCGATCTCGTCTCAAAGGTTTTTGAGCCCTTCTTTTCGACCAAGCAGCAGAAAGGCACCGGCCTCGGACTCTGGGTCAGCAAGGCGATTGTGCAGAAACATGAAGGCTCCATCGCGGCGCGAACCAGCACGCGCCCAGGAAGCGGCGGAACCGCATTCTCGATCTTTCTGCCGGCTGCCTGAAGCGCGGGAACCCGCCCGCACACCATACCGGGCCCAGTCCTGTACTCGTCCTGTGCTTGTCCTGTACTCGCCACTCGGCTTTCTGAGCGGCAGGATGGGCAGATCGCTGCTAACCGGTCACGGATTACTGAGCTTCAGCTCCGCAGCCGCGCCAGCAGATCCTGTGGGTGCACCGGCTTCGCCAGAATTTCGAACTCGTGGCCCTGCGACCGGACCCGGTCCAGCAGATCCGCCGTCGCCGCCTGTCCGGAAAAGAGAAGAATCTTGCACCCCGGCAGCATCGCCCGAATCTGGATCGCCGCGTCGATCCCGTTCAGGTCGTTCATGATCACGTCGCTGATGACCATGTCCGGCTTCATCGTCTCGGCCATTTCCACGGCCTTTTCGCCGCTGTAGACCGCCGTCGCACTGAATCCGCTTTGGTTGAGAATGATCGCCAGAGTGTCGGCAATCACGCGCTCGTCGTCCACCACGAGCACTCTCGGTTTCGCGTCGTTCGCCGTCTGCTGTTCAGGCATTCTCTTCTTACCACTTCCTCATCGGTCCAATGGATCGGGATTACCGGCAATTCCGGCCGCGCTGAGTCTGCACCTGGGATGATAGGCTGGGGTCGGGAGATGCTTCATCCTGCGGCAACCCTCCCATCTTACATTGAAAACAGACAATTTTCCCCCGACCACCACCCTCCGGATCGAAGAATCCCGCAGCCCGAGCGATGCATATGACCGAACCGATCATTCAGGCACGGCAGGTGGAGAAGTTCTACGCGCAGTCCCGCGACGCGCGCATTCAGGTCATTGCGGCCACCGATCTCGTCATCTTTCCCGGCGAGATCGTCGCGCTCCTCGGCCCCTCCGGTTCCGGTAAATCCACCCTTCTCCGGATGCTTTCCGGACTCTCCCTGCCCTCCGCCGGCAGAGTTCTCTGGCACGGCCGGGATGTCGCCTCCACCCAGCCCAACGTCTCCATCGTCTTCCAGAGCTTCGCTCTCTTCCCCTGGCTCAGCGTGCAGCAAAACGTGGAAGCCCCGCTCAAAGCCCGCGGCATGGAAGCCACGGAGCGGCACCGCCGCAGCCTGAAGATCCTCGACACCGTCGGACTCGACGGATTCGAAGCCGCCTACCCCCGCGAGCTTTCCGGCGGCATGCGCCAGCGCGTCGGGTTCGCTCGCGCCCTGGTCGTCGAGCCGGAAGTCCTCTTCATGGATGAGCCCTTCTCCGCCCTCGATGTCCTTACCGCCGATAATCTCCGCGGCGAACTGCTCGAACTCTGGCTGAAAAAGACCATCCCCACCCAGGCCATCTTCCTCGTCACCCACAACATCGAGGAGGCGGTGATGCTGGCCGACCGCATCATCGTCCTCGGCCGCAATCCCGGCCACGTCCGCACGGACTTCAAAGTCGCCCTGCCCCAGCCGCGCGAGCGCAAAGACCCCGCCTTCATCGCGCTCGTCGACTACATCTATAAGGTCCTCACCCAGCCCGACGTCGCCCCCGCCGAAATGCCTGTCATCGCCGGCGGCCGCCACATCCGCGATCAGCGCCAGATGCACTACGAGATGCTCCCCCACGCGCGCCCGGGCGGCATCGCTGCCCTGCTCGAACTCATCATCGATTTTGGCGGCCGCACCGATATCTACCGCCTCGCCGACGAGCTCAGCTTCGAGATCGACGACCTCTTCCCCATCGTCGAAGCCGCGCAGCTCCTCGGCTTCCTCCGCATCGAAGAAGGCGACGCCGCCATCACCCCCGAAGGCCGCGCCTACGCCGAATCGGAAATTCTCAGGCAGAAAGAACTCTTCCGCCAGGCCGCCGTCGATCACGTCCTGCTCCTCCGCCAGATCACCCGCGCCCTTGCCAACAAAAGCGACCATTCGGTTCCCGAGGAATTCTTCCTCGACATGCTTGATGAACAGTTCAGCGACGACGAATGCCGCCGCCAGCTGGAAACCGCCATCAGCTGGGGCCGCTACGCCGAACTCTTCGACTGGGACGACTCCCGCCGCCGCTTCGTCATCCCCGAACCGGAAGAATCCCATGAGCCCGAGCCGGAGACCTCCAGATGAGGCCTCGCTTCACCCTCTCCAGGCAGCTCGCCATGGAGCGGACCTGGCCCCTCTTCATCGATGTCAGCGTTGCCGCCGCGCTCCTTGCCGGCTTCTACGCCGTCCTCTGGATCGCCCGTTTCTGGTTCAGCGCCGCCATCCCGGAAGTCACCATCCACCTCCGGCCCTCGAGCCTTCCCCTCTATGCCTTCTACTCGAGCGTCCGCATCTTCATCGCCTACGCGCTCTCCCTCGTCTTCGCCATCGCCTATGGCTACACCGCCGCTTATAACAAGCGCCTCGAAGCGCTCCTGATCGCCACCCTCGACATCCTGCAGTCCATTCCGGTCCTCAGCTTTCTGCCCGGCGTCATGCTGGCCATGATGTCCCTGTTCCCTTCCCGCCAGCTCGGCATTGAGATGGGCGCCATTCTGCTCATCTTCACCGGCGAAGTGTGGAACATGGCCTTCAGCTTCTATACCTCGCTCAAAAGCATTCCGCGCGAGCTGATGGAAGCCTGCGAGATCAACCGCTTCTCGCGCTGGCAGCGCCTTTTTGAGCTGGAGCTGCCCTATGCCGCCATCGGCCTCATCTGGAACTCCATCGTCTCCGTAGCCAACGGCTGGTTCTTCCTCATGGTCTGCGAGATGTTCCCCGTCGGCAGCCGCAATTTCAGGCTGCCTGGCCTCGGTTCTTACCTGCAGACAGCCGCGTCGAAAGGCGATTTCCGGGCCGTCGCCTGGGGTCTGCTGGCGATGATTCTCATCATCGTCCTCACCGATCAGCTCCTCTGGCGCCCTCTCATCGCCTGGTCCGACAAATTCAAATTCGAGACCCTCGAAAGCGAGCAGCGCGTCACCTCGCCCGTCCTCCACGCCCTGCGCAACTCCCGCATGCTCGCCAGCCTCTCCCGCCGCACCTTCCGTCCCATGTCGGAGTGGTTCTACACCACCGTCGCCGACCGCCGCCGCGAGCCTCGCGCACGGCGCACCGAAAGCCGCCCCGGCGCCGCCGCCTGGACCGCCGCCGGCCTCGCCCTCCTCGGGTTCGTCGCCTTCGCCGCCTTTGACTCCCTCCATCTCCTCCGCCAAATCCACGGCAGCGAGTTCCTTACCCTCCTCGCCGGAGCCGGGCTCACCTTTGCCCGCGTCAACGTTTCGCTGCTCCTCGCTTCCCTCTGGACCATCCCCGTCGGCGTCGCCATCGGATTCCAGCCCCGCCTCGCGCACGTGCTCCAGCCCATCGCGCAGATCGCCGCGTCCTTCCCCGCCACCGCCCTCTTTCCCCTCATCCTCATTGGGCTGGAAAGCGTCGGCATCTCCCTCGGCCTCGGCTCAGTCGCGCTCATGCTGCTCGCTGCGCAGTGGTACATCCTCTTCAACGTGATCGCCGGAGCCCAGGCCATTCCTTCCGAACTGAGGGAGATCGCCACCCTCTTCCGCTTCTCCAGGGTGCAGTGCTGGACCACCGTGATCCTCCCCGGCATCTTTCCCTTCCTCATCACCGGGCTCATCACCGCGTCGGGCGGCGCATGGAACGCCTCCATCGTCGCCGAGTACTTCCACCTCCACGGCCGCACGCTCATGACCCTCGGCCTCGGCGCGCAGATCAGCGCCGCCAGCGACCACGCCAATTACGCCGTCCTGCTTGCGGGAACCATGATCATGGCCCTGATGGTCGTCACCGTCAACCGCCTCGTGTGGCGCCCCCTGTACCGCCTCGCCGAAACGAAATACCGGCTGGACTGACGCAGTGCGGCGATCGGCCGTGTGGCCTTCCGGCCAGCAACATCGAACGAGGACTCGCGGTTCAGCGCCAAATTTGTTGCTGATCGCCGGCCTGTTCGCTATTGCACCCGATTCTTCTCGTCCACCAGCACCACCTTCGGCTTGTGCTCCCGTCCCTGCTGCTCATCCATCCAGCAGAAGGCGGCGACAATCACGCGGTCGCCGGCCTGCACCAGGCGGGCGGCGGCGCCATTCACGCACACCTCGCCCGACCCGCGTGCCAGGGCGATCGCATAAGTCTCAAAGCGGCTGGCGTTGTCCACATCCCATACGTGGACGGCTTCGAAGGGGAGGATGCCGGCGGCATCCAGAAGGTCCTCGTCTATGCCGATACTGCCTTCATAGTGCAGGTCGGACTGGGTGACGACGGCCCGGTGAATCTTGGCTTTCATCAGCTTGATCAGGCTCACGGCGGGAACTGCCTTACACATTGGATTTGTGACTCCCGTTCCGGTGCTCCGGTTCCGGGTCCACTCTTTCAGTGTCTCACCGGGGGCGCGATGCGCATTCCCACGGTCGCAGCGCAGCGTGATCGGTCATCAGGAGCGGTGTGTGCGCGTCGGCCACACTGTCGCCAGACTGCGGAGGCGAAGGGTGAGCAGGCGGCTCTCCGCTCAGAATGACGGGCTTGTTATGCCCCCGGCTCCGCCAGCAGCCGTTTCCACGTCCGCTGGTTGCGGCGGAAGCTCTTCTTCAGCTCTTCCAGGATGCGCTCGAAATCGGCATGAGTCCGCAAGCGGTTCCAGGCTGGATTGCGGCTGAACCAGGGATAGTTCTCGTTCCCTAAATAGATCGCGCGGCGCAGCCAGTGCAAAGCTTCGGCTTCGTCGCCGTCGACGGCGAAGTACGTGGCCAGTCGATAGGCCATCTCGCTGTCGGCTTCCGCGGCGGCCATGGACCCCTCGGTGATGAGGGAGGCAGCGCGGGCGCGGTCGCCCTGCTGCACATAGCACATGGCCAGCGTGGGCACCGCGATGCGCATGGAGGCGTCGTCGCGAATGACGGTTTCGAGGATGTCGATGGCCTGCGCGAGATCGCCCTGGCGCATGCGCTGGTAGGCGATCGAGGTGCGCAGCAGCGGGTAGCGCGGCTCGATGGTGAGGCCTTTCTGCAGCTCCTCCTCCGCCAGCTCCAGCTGGTTCTGGTACTGGTAGACGCGGGCCCGGTGGTTGTAGATGGCGGCCGCGTTGGATGGGTTGAGCGTGAGCGAGCGATGGAACTCGCTCATAGCCTGGTCGTACATGCCGTCCAGCCGCAGCGTGAGGCCGGCCACCAGATGGACGTTCCAGTCGTTGGCGGCGGTGCGGAGCAGGTGCTCGATCCCGTGGCGCGCCGATTCCTTTTCGCCGCGGGAGAGGAGCATGTAGATGCGGTAGAGGTTGGCCTCCACCGAGCCGGGGTCCAGCTCAAGCGCGCGGTCGAGGGCCCGCCGCGCAGCCATCACGTGCATGTGGCCGCCGAATCCGTAGCGGATGTACTGCAGCTCGGCGATGCCGAGTCCCGCGAACGCCGCCGCAAAAGAGGGATCACGCTGCGTGACGGCTTCGAAGGCGTCGCGGGCACGCGCAAGGTCGACGCGGCTGCCGGTGCGCTGCATGAATCCTGAGAGCAGCGCCCGCGCCTGCAGGTACTCTTCGCTGACCTCTTCTCCGATGGGCGCTACCCGCCCCGCAAACGCTTTTAAGTTCCCGCTGCCTTCGAGCGATCCAAAAACCTCGTTGCAGATTTCCGTCTGGACAGCGATCAGATCGAACGACGGAACGCTGATCGAGCCGCCGCCGCGCACGCTTTGGCGATCGACGTCGAGGAGCTGCCAGTTGAGATCGAATCCGTCGGCGGAGCGGGCGAAGCTGCCAGTCAGCACCCAGGCAACGAGAAGCTTTTGGCCGACGGCGAGCGGGTCCAGCTGAGCGAGCGGCAGGTTCATCAGCGCGCTGGAGGGGCGGACCACGAGCGAGGACATGCGGGCGATGCGGGTCGCGACGGCGTCGGCGAGGGCGAATCCGTACAGCGGCGCAACGTCGGCGGCGCCGAGATTGCGGAAGGGCAGCACAAGGATGGAGTTTTCGCGGACCCGCTCGGAGGCGGACTCCCGGAAGCGCTCGGCGAGCATGGAGAGCAGGCCCGTGGCGCGCTTTTCCTCGTCCGCGGCCGTGGGCGGCGTCGAGGGCGGCAGAACCGCGGCGGCATCCCCGGGGATGATGCCGGTCTCGATCTGCAGCGTCTTCATGATCGTCTTAAGGCCTTCCCGAACATCCGCCGCGGAGCCGTAGCGGTCGGCTGGATTTTTTTTCAGCAGGGTGAGGATGACGGAGCTGAGCTCGGGCGGGATGGCGTCGAGCGGCGAGGTTTCCTGGTACTGGATGGCGCGGATGGCCTGGAATTCTTCGAGGTCCGGGCGAACGAAGGGATGGCGGCCGCTGGCGAGCTCGTAGAGAATCACGCCGAGCGCCCATAGGTCGGACTGCACAGAGCTTTGTCCGGTGATGAACTGCTCGGGCGCCATATACGCGACCGTCCCGCCGCGCGCCGTGTACGTGGCAATGGGGGCGCCGGGCTTGCGGCGGCCCGCTGTGGCGGGGTCGAAGTCGATCTTTTCGGGAGGGAGACGGCGGGCGAGGCCGAAGTCGAGGATCTTGGCAAGGCCGCCGTCGGTCAGCATCACATTCGCGGGCTTCAGGTCGCGATGGAAGATGCCGAGCTTGTGCGCGGCGTGGAGGCCATCGGCGATCTGGATCCCGACGGAGAGCAGGAGCGGAAGACTGGCGGGGCCGCGAGCGATCAGCTTGTCGAGCGACTGGCCCGGGACATACTGCATCACGATGAAGGCTTCCTGGCCTTCTTCGCCGACTTCGTAGATGGCGCAGACGTTGGGGTGCTCGATGGCGGAGGCGAGACGAGCTTCGCGCAGCACCGTGGTGCGCATCTGCTCGAGGGTGAGCGCGCCGCGGCGCAGAACTTTCATGACGACCGGGCGCATGAGCTGCGTGTCGTTGGCCAGCCACACGACCCCGCTGCCGCCCGCGCCGAGCTTGCGCTCCAGCTCATAGTGCTTGATGGTGCGCTTCATGTTGAGTTCAGTGTATCGGGGGAAGGAGCAGGGAGGCGGACGCGGCGTTCTTTCGGTCAGCGAACGCGATGCATTCTGCGGCAATGCATCAAAACCCGGTCTTTGCTAAATAAACCATCTGGTGGCCGTTTCCGCCGGTGGGCAGGTAATTGGTTGCGGCCGACAGGAAGACTACATAGTGGCCGTCAGCGCTGATTTCCGGGTAATCGTTGAGGGCGTTCGATTGCGTATCATAAGGGTTGGTCGAAACAGAGACCCGCACCGTGCTGGGCTCACATCCGGCCGGCGCTCCCAGGCAGGTGTCCCGCACGAAGATGTCCGTCCAGTTTCCCGGAGTGAATGTGTCTCCGGGAACCAGATTGGAAGCCAGCGAGACAAAGGCGACGAAGCGTCCATCGGCACTCATCGACTGGTCGCGCTCGCTCTGATTCGAGATGGAGCCGTCATTGCCAGTCGAAACCAGGCTGGTGGCCGGCGTCCAGCCAGCCGGCGCCCCGGCACACGTGTTGCGCAGATAAATGTCGCCCCAGCCGTTCACGTCTTGCGCCACCATGTTGGTGGAGGCGGAACCCCACGCTACGAGGCGGCCATCGCTGCTGATCGACGGCTCCACGTCGGCATCCAGCCCGTTGTTCCCCTGTGTCCCGTCCGTTGCCACGCTCACCCTGCTCTTGGAGGGGGTACAGGGCGCGGGCGCCCCGATGCAGGTATCCCGCACAAAAATATCCGACCAGAGGCTGGTGTCATTGGGAACCAGACTGGTGGAAAACGACTGAAAGGCAACATATCGCCCACTGGCGCTCACCGCCGAAGGATGACTGTCCTGGTTTCCGACCTCTCCGGTCGAAGATTGAGAGATGAGGATCGTGCTCGGGGCGCATTCCACTGGAGCGCCGTTGCAGGTGTCGCGAAGAAAGATGTTCTGGTATCCGCCCGGGTTGTCACTCGCAACGTTTGGTGAACTTGATTCAAAGGCAACATATCGTCCATCCGGAGTGATCGCTGGGTTTCCTCCGTTCGCAGTCGTGCCGTCCATCGCTACAGAGATCAGAGTTGTGCTGGGGACGCAGCCAGACGGCGCTCCAATGCAGCTATCTCGCAGGAAAACACACGCGGTGTCCACACACATCGACGTGTTGGGCAGGATATTATCGGTGCTGGAATCGAAAGCAGCATACCTCCCGTTGCCGCTGATCGACGAGTTGCGGCTGTGGCCATCCACAGGCGAACCGTCGTAAGTACTGGAAATCAGGATCGTCGATGGCGTGCAGCCGGAAGGCGCGCCGATGCACGTGTCCCGCTCGAAGATCTCCTCCCATTGCCCCGAAACTCCCGATGCCAGATTCGTCGCGTTCGACTGAAACGCGACATACCGCCCCGTGGTTCTGATCGAGGGTGTCACGAGGGTGTCACGAGGCTGTCGCCGTTGGCCGGAGAGCCGTCCGGGGCCGCCGTAATCACCTGAACTGCGCCGGCTGTCTTGGTCGCGCGCGAGGCAATGCCGAGCGGCAGCGCGTTGGAGGTGACACCGGAAGAGGAATCCGCAACGGTGATGGAGGCCGTCCCCGGGCTGGCCACCACCCTACCCGGCACCTCCGCGTCGATGTCGCTGCTGTCGCCAAAGGTCGTCGCCAGCGGCTGACCATTCCACTGGATCTGCGATGTCGTGGTGAACCCGCTTCCGCTCGCGAGCAGCGTAAACGACGGGCTGGCCGCAAGAACCCAGTTACCTCCCGAGTAAGGCACGTTGTAAGGGCCGATGCCAGTCAGTGTGATCTTCGCCTTAGGCGGAGGTGGAGGCGATCCTCCTCCGCCGCCCCCGCCGCACCTCAGAAGAACAGCGAACACGGTCAGTGCCGCGGAGGCAGAGCAAAAGTACGTCGGGATGGACCTGTGGCCGCGCATCGCCTCAATTTGTACCCCCTGTCAGAGAGGGCATAGCCTACCTCGAGATGCGGTGTGGAGTCCGTACAGCACGCGAAGACGGGCCGCCAAGTTGTAAGGCAATACTTGCACGAATTTGTATCCGCCCCCGCCTGGCCCGTCAAGGATAAAGCGATGGGCGATCTCAAGATGCGGTAATCGATCAGTCTACTGTTACTAAAGGAGATGATACGAAGGTAATGTGTTGTGCGGGTCAACAGGAGATTTGCGCCGAGATTTCATGCTTCGCGGGAGATCATGTTGCGCAGGCGGTCCTTCTGCTGATTGATGTCGTCGATGATGCCTTCCGCGCGGGAAAGGAAATCCTGGCCGGAGTGGACCAGATCGGGGATGGAATTCCACGCATCGCGCACCGCTTCGGGATCTTCGAGAAGAGCGACAGCGCCTCCCGCGGCAGCAACAGCAAGACCGGCGGCGCGGCGCCCGGTAACGAGCAAAAGCGCGCCCACCACCAGCGAGCCGGCGGCCACACCGCGGGTCCAGTGCATGCCGCTGTCGTCCATCGGCTGCTCGAATCTCGTCAGGTTCCTCTCGTCATCCATGCAGTTTCGCTGCTCCTCTAAAACCTTAGATGCAGGGCTCGTCAGTCCAGGTCGAACTCGCGGAGAGGCTTGCCGGTGTCGGGCGTCTCTTTGGCCTTTTTCAGGGCCTCGGCAAAGCGCTTGTTGAAGACATCTTCCCGGTTCTTCTCGGCTTCCATCGACTGGCGGAAAAGGCTCTCCTTGCGCTCCTCCGCTTCCTTCAGGGCGCGGGT
>DAHUYD010000184.1 GCA_027315385.1 Acidobacterium sp. | reverse complement strand
CTGAGCGGCGACGACGGGCCCACGCATCACGGGCTCTTCGACATCGCCTATCTGCGCGGGGTTCCGAATATCGTACAGATGGCGCCGGCAGACGAAGATGAGCTGGCGGACATGATGTTTACCGCGATGCTGCATCCTGGCCCGAGCGCAATCCGATACCCCCGCGGCACAGGACCGGGCGCAGCGGTGAAAGAACATCCGCGGGCGCTGGAGATCGGACGCGCGGATGTGGTAAGCGAGGGAGAGGAGTTCGCCATTCTGGGGCTGGGATCGATGCTGCCGATGGCGAAGGATCTGGCGCGCGCGCTGGAAGCGCAGGGATACACGGCGGCGGTGATCAATCCGAGGTTCATCAAGCCCCTCGACCAGCAGCTCATCACCCGGTATGCGCAGCGTGCCGCCGCCGTCGTCACGATGGAGGACCACGTCCTGATGGGCGGCTTCGGGAGTGCGGTGCTGGAGGCGCTGAGCGAGGCAGGCCTGTCCACACCGGTTATCCGCATCGGATGGCCGGACCGGTTTATCGAGCATGGCAAGGTGGATCAGCTCCGCGCACGGCACGGCCTGAGCGTGGAAGCCGCGCTGGAAAAGCTGGCGCCGTACCTGCGGCGCGGGGCGGGGCGGCTGGTGGCGAAATAGGCGCGTGGTATTCTGCGCCTGCCCAGCCAGGGCGGGTGCGGGGTGTTCTTCTGAGCGGCAAGCTTCAATTAGTTGGTGTTCTTCTCGGTGGCATCGCGGCTTCTTTGCCGGCGGCTGCGCAAAATCCGTTGCCTTCGGGGGCAGCGTTGCAGGCGCTGCTGGTTCGCATGCAGTCGAACATGGCGAGGAATGGGGTCCTCGCGGAGCAGTACACGTCCGTGGAGGAATGGCATAACCAAAACTGGGACTAGAGCGGGAAGAAGACCGACGACGAGTCGGCGAAATTCGAGAACGTGTTTGTGGAAGGGCTGCCGTATCAGCGCAAGGTGGAAGAAGACGGCAAGCCGCTCACGGGCAAGGCCGCCGCGAAGGAAGAGGCACGCTACGACAAAGCCGTGGAAGAGCGGAAGCACATGACGCTGGATCAGAAGCGCAGCTTCTTCCATCGCAACGTGAACTTCAGTCTGCCGCTGAATTACCTGGCGTCTCAGTTCGACATCGCGTGACGGGGGAAGCGGAAATCGACGGGCGAAATACGTTCGTGGTCGAGTCCACGCCGAAGCTCGGCGCGAGGGCCGCCAATGCGGCGGAGAAATCGGCGCTGAACTTCAGCGAGACGACGTGGATCGATCAGAAAGACGAGATGCCGGTGCGGGTGGTCGCGGTGGTTTTGAAAAATATGAAAATCATGCAGAAGGGCATGTCGCTGCGTCTCGACTGGGAACTGCTGCCGCCGCGGACGGGCGATCCGGACCCGCAGCCGGTCTGGGTGCAAAAGGATTCGATTGGAAAGGGATGGGCGAAGGTCTTTCTCTTCGATCGGCGCATTCTGACGGAGGAAATCTGGAGCGACTACAAGAAGTTTCAGGTAGATGTGCGGCTGCTGCCGGATTCAGTGAAGATGATGAAGACGGGCAAGGACGGAGCGCAACCCTGACATTTCTCCGGATTTGTTCCCGATCCGTTCTCCAATTGCCTGTGTCTCTGCGTACCCATGTGCTCTGAGCCGGCCTTCCAATCCGTGTCAAGCTCAAAGCGTCCAGCGCGGCCGCACCACGACCGCTGGATTGTGGCCATCGGTATCTTTAAGCTGCTGCAGGCTGCGGCATTTCTTTTGCTGGGTTTTGGAGCGCTGCGGCTGCTGCATAAGGATCTGCTGGATGTCGCGGTGCACTGGATTCTGGCGCTGCGCTTCAATCCCGAAGGCCACTTCGTCAGTCTGGTGCTGGGCGAGGTGGCGCTGGTCGATCCTCACCGCATCAAGCAGATCAGCGCTGCCATTTTCCTCATCGCCGCGCTCGATGCGCTTGAGGGAACCGGGCTGGTCCTGGAGAAAGCCTGGGCGGAGTTTGTGACACTGATTCTGACCGCGTCATTCTTGCCGCTGGAGATGGTGGCGATCTTTCACCGCCCTACTTGGATCCGCGTGGGGCTGGCCGTCATCAACATAGCGGTGGTGTTGTACCTGCTTAGGTTTGTGAAAATGAGGATGCGGGAGCGGCGGCTGCGGCATGCGGGCGGGGAGCCGGAACTCCGGGGGAGGTGAGGCGATGCGGCGCGCAAGCGTGATTGGGGCAGGTCCGAACGGATTGGCGGCGGCGGTCGCGCTGGCCCGCGCCGGCCTTGCGGTGCGCGTGTTCGAGGCGGAGCAGCAGGCCGGCGGCGCGGCCCGCACCATGGAGCTGACACTGCCTGGATTTCGCCACGATTTCGGCTCGGCCGTTCATCCCATGGGCGCTGGGTCCCCGTTTTTCTCATCGCTGCCTCTGGCCGATCATGGATTGCAGTGGGTACACGGCACGGCTCCCCTGGCGCATCCGCTGGATGACGGAACCGCGGTCACGCTGGAGCACAGCCTGCGCGATCAGGTGACCGAACTGGGCGAGGACGGGCCGGCATGGCGGGACATGATGGAGCCGTTGGCGGCCAACTGGAGAGATTTTGCCGTCGACGCGCTGGGCCCGCCGACACGCCTGCCGCGCCGGCCGCTCATGATGGCGCGCTTTGGGCGAATGGCGGTTCAGCCGGCGCGCTCCCTGGCGAAGCGCTTTCGCGGCGAGCGGGCGCGTGCGCTGTGGGCCGGGCTGGCGGGGCACTCGTTTTTGAGCCTCGACAATGCGCTGAGCTCCGCAGTCGGGCTGGTGCTCGGCGCGGCGGCGCATGCGGTGGGATGGCCGGCCGCACGCGGCGGATCCCAGGCCGTCAGCGATGCGCTGATGAGTTATCTGGCGACCCTGGGCGGCGAGGTGCAAACGGGGCACAGGATCGGTTCTCTGGTTGAACTGGAAGCGGAGGATGGGCTGATTCTCTGCGATCT
>DAHUYD010000167.1 GCA_027315385.1 Acidobacterium sp. | reverse complement strand
CGCGATGGCAGCTTCCTTCATGTCTTCGGCGGAACGCACGGCGCGCCAGGGGCCGAGAGGGAATCCACGCTCGCGGAGCCAGTCCTTTTGGCGGATGCGGTTCTGGATGACGCGGAGCAGGTCGGCAGAGGGGCGGACGGGGGCGAATTTAGCGGCGGCATCGAGGGCTTCGATGGATATCTGCTCGATCTCAAGGGTGACGACGTCGGAGCCGCGGGCGAGATTAGCGGCGGCGTGGGCATCGTCCCAGGCGCCTTCAAAGCAGGCGTCGACGACAAAGCGGGCGGGGCAGGAGGGGTCGGGGTCCATGACCTGGACGCGGTAGCCGAGGGAGCGGGCGGCCATGGCGACCATGCGGCCAAGCTGTCCGCCGCCGAGAATGCCGAGCGTGGAGCCGGGGAGAATGGGGGGCATGCGTACCTCAGAGGTTCCAGAATACGGTACGTTGCGAGAGCGTGGAACGGGCGTGAGGAAAAGGGCCGCAGGGGCTGAAGCGATTTCTTCTTCCCTGGGCCGAACGGCGCGAGCGGATTTTTAGGCAAGCTGCAGAGTCGCGTCCTGATGCAGAGACCCGGGCCTGAAGGCCCGATTCTTCGCGACGAGTTTCCCCGGCCTGAAGGCCAGGGCTTCTACCTTCGTGCCGCTTCGCGGCACCCGACGTATATCCCGGAGCGGGATCGCTATTCGGGCAGGCCCTGGGCGAGGACTTCTTTGGAGCGGGCATCGCGCCAGGCGCGGAGGCGCTCGCGGAGGTCGGCGTCGGTGGTAGCCAGGATTTCGACGGCGAGCAGGCCGGCGTTGGCGGCTCCGGGCTTGCCGATGGCGAGGGTGCCGACCGGGACGCCTTTGGGCATTTGCACGATGGAGAGCAGCGAATCCATACCCTGCAGCGCTGTGGCGGGGATGGGGACGCCGAGGACGGGGACGAGGGTTTTGGAAGCGACCATGCCGGGGAGATGGGCAGCACCGCCGGCTCCGGCGATGATGACGCGCAGGCCGCGGGACTCGGCTTTGGCGGCGAAGTCGAACAACAAATCCGGCGTGCGGTGCGCGGAGACGACCTTCGCCTCATACGGAACCTGGAACTCGCGAAGGATTTCAACGGCGGGGGCGAGGGTTTCGTAGTCGCTTTTGGAGCCCATGACGAGGGCGACGAGGGGTTGCTGTTTCACTGGATGATTATAGGGTGCGGCGGGAGAGTGGTGACCTGAGAGATGGAAAACGGCATACCTGTTACGTGTATCGCTGCTGGCGGAGGGCAGCCATGCTAGCCCCTGTTGAACGGACGGTGCCGGGATTCATTCGCTAAGTGTGAAGGCCGCCTTGATATGGGCGGCCTTCGGTCAAAATATGGATTCTTGTTGGGGGTACTTCGCGCGTTAGTAATCGTCGCCATTCATTGACCGTTCACCTCTCCTTGCGCCGAATTCGTCCACTCCAGGACGTGTTGATGATGGGGTTCAGCGAATCTGATGAGTTTGCGGAACTCGCCTGTTAGCGCGTCCCTCTCCTTAATCGCCTCTCGATGTTGCTCGATGCCGTCCTCGTTCCTCCTGACGTAGAAGACCTGATCCGGAAGGAGGTTGGCTGGAAAAACAACCCTTAAGAGCATTTCGTCCACCCGGTGCGGAGACTTCATGCTTAGATACGGTTCCGGCGCTTTTCCGGTCCGTTTGCACTTAAGTAGCAGAGTATATTCGACTTCCTGCCCTCTTTCGCGGGGTGAGTCAAATTTGATCATTTTCCTCTGCGTAGTTCTTTGACCCGGAATTCTCGACAACGTTTCTATACGAAAAGATCCCGGGAAAAGCTCCTCGGATATGTCACCCTCCCCGCTCCACCCGTAGTTGAGCGGCACTTGCTCGAGCCTCCTTATGGGGACAATCCGTTCTCGGCGAGAGTTAACGAACTCCGTGCCGCCGGGCATCACGATATAGCCGGTTTCGCGGTAAGAATAATAGAATTCAGTGTCGTGGACCTTGCTTTGAAGGGAATTCCGAAGGCTCCTGTACCACTTCGGAATACAGCGGACAAGCCTGAGAACACCTTCAATCGTACCATAAAGACCCAATATTGCCAGCCAGAACAGCACCTGCGGAGAGCTGTAGAACGGGGTCGGGCTGGGCATGTCAGTGTAGGTCGTAGCATATACACACGTTACAGGGCATGTCCAGCGTCTTTTGGGCCATTCACCGTTCTTTCGCTCCGTCCCAATAGTCTGCTCCCTCGTTGGGCGATCGGACTGTGATCCCGGTCACGTCAGGGGTAAGGTATGCCGGGCAAGCGACCCGATTCCCGGTCGCAATTCACCTCCTGCGCAGAAAGTCGATGAGGAATTGGGTGAGGGTGAGGAGTGCGCCGAAGGTGACGGCGACGCCGCGAACGTTCTGGAAGCGGCGCTCGTGTTCGGTGACGCGCTCTTCAAGCGCGCCGATGCGGCCGGAGTTGCCGTCGCCAACGAGGACGAGCATTTGGTTTTTGAGGACGGCGAGGTCGGCGAGGACGCGGGATTCGAAATCATTCATGGGGCACCAGTCGGTAGTCAGCGATCAGTAGTCGGTCAATGCAGGTCCTTCGACTCCGCATCCCGCAGGCGACCTGCGGGATGCTCCGCTCAGGATGGGAGCGTATCTTTTACGCCGTGAGCGGGAGGTTGACGAAGACCGCCGCGGAGAAGCGCGAGTAATTGGGCGGGGTGGAGGCGTCGTACATGCGGATGTAGTACTGCTCGGTGGCGGCGGCGCGGGGGATGGAGATGCTGGGCACGGGCGAGCGCAGGACGAGGTCGGGGCCGGGGCCGGGTGTGAAGGCCCAGTCGCGGCGCCGCACCTCGAATCCGCCGCCGGTGGGCGGAGTGACGTTCGCGCTGATATTGATCGCGCTGCCGGTGACGGAGGTGACAGCGAGCGTGTTCAGGTTGGCGAGCGGCGTAGTTGTCTCCGGTTGCTGCGGCAGCCACGCGTCGGCGGGGACGCTGGAGGAAGTTTTGATGGAGAGATCCTCGGCCCAGTCGTTGGCGAAGGAGATGGTGTACTTCGCGAGCGCGGGGACAGAGGTGGTGAGATCGATCTGGACGGCGCGTACGGTGAGGCTCGCGGTGACTCCGGCGGAAGCCGATGAGACGGCGAGGGTGTCTCCGGGCCAGATGTCGCCCTGCTGCTCGGGATTCCACGCGGTGTACTTGCCTGTCCATGCGGCGGCGCGGCTGGTGGCGACGGCGAGCATGGCGCTGGCGGCGCTTTCGCAGTCGACGGAGCTGCGCGCGGGGGGATTGGTGACGGAACCCAGCCAGCAGGCGGTGCCGGGGAGCAGGCCGCCCTGGCCTTCCGTAGCGATGCTGGCGGCGCTGGCGAGGCGGGCGACGGAGCGATGGCGCGTGCGGTAGCTGACGGCGATGACTTCGCCGGCCTGGGGCGTGCTGGCCGGATAGAACTTAAGGCGGCCGAGACGATCGAGCGTGCAATCAGCCCCCTGGGCCGCGGTGCCGATGCGGCGCACGGCGGCCGTTCCGTTGGGCGGCGTGCTGACGATCCACTGCGGACCCTGCCGGTCCACCGTAACACTGCCGATGCTGCACTGGAGGTAGCCGGCATTGAGCGGAGCGAAGCTGCAGGTGGGCGGAACTACGGGCAGGCTTCCGGACCAGAGGGTGACAGGCGCGCCCGCGATGCCGCCGGTGACGTCCTGCACTTCGAGCACTGCGCTGCCGGCGGAGTTCACGTCGAGTCCGCCGAATGCGGCGATGCCGGCGCCGGCGCCGGTGACGTAATACGTCTGTTGCAGGCGCTGAAGTTCGGCGGCGCAGAAACGTAACCGTAACGTATACAAATGTCCGGCCACGGGAGCGAAGGGCGTTCCGGCGGCGGCTCCGTTGACGAGCGGGGCGATGCCGGTGACGCCGCCGGCCTGAGAGATCTGGAAACCGAGGATGCAGTTGGTCAGAGTGGCGCCGCCTCCTCCATAGAGGCCGTTGAGGATGCCGGAGGTCTGCGCGCCGAACTGGACGTTGGCGGCTTCGATGACGATAGAGCCGCCGAGTTCGAGATCGGAGAGCGAGGAGACCATGGTGACGCCGAGCTGGCTGTTGCCGCCCGCGCAGGTGAGGCCGCTGGAGGTGAGGGAGATGTACGCGCCGGGATCGTCGAGCATCCAGAACTGGGGATCGATGGCGGGGCCCTGGAAGGTCTCGACGAGAGGCTTCTGCTTCGAGGCGGGCTCCGCGTACGGCTGTTCGGTGAGATTGAAGAGCAGGGTGGTGCCGTCGCCCTGGAAGTATTCGGTGACGTGGGCGCAGGGCTCGATTTCGCCGCAGACGGTGATGTCGTTGGCGAGGGCTTTGAGCAGAGAGAGCTGGAAGCCGCTGAGCGAGAGCGTGCCCTGGGATTCGCTGAGGGTGTGGGTAACGCTGCCGACTGGGGCGATGGTGAGGGTGCCGTCCATCAGGCGCCAGGCGTTGCGAATGGCGTTGGCGAGGGCGCCGACATTTTCGGCCCATGTATGGGCGGCGTCCACCTGAAAGCCAGCGGTATTGGGCAGGGATTGCGGGATGGTGGCGACGATGCCGGCCAGTTCCATACGGGCAAGCAGCACCTGGAGGGCCTGGCCGGCGGCGGCAGCGGCGGTGTTGACCTGGGGAAGATACTGGCGGCTGAGCAGGATGTCGTCGCTGATGGCGGTGACGGCGGCGGCGTATACGGCTCCGGAGGTACACCGGCCGGCGAGCTCGAGCGCGGGCTCGGTGGCGACGTAGCCGGTGAAGAGCAGGAGGCCGCTGTCGTCGTAAACGATGAGCCGGCCGTTACGCGCGGGCGCGGGCAGGCCGGTCGAAGGCAGGAGCGTGACGGCGCAGGTGACCGGCTCGTTGAGACGGCGCTGGATGCGGAACTCGCGTCCGGCAACGATGGCGCCGGTGTAGTCGACCGCGCCTTTGCCGTCGTGATTATCGATGGTGAGTTTCAAAGGTATCCTCCAGAAGCGGCGAGTCAGCTTGTCAGCGAGCCAGTAAGCCGGGAGAGCATCGGCGCGATGAGATAACCTGCCAACTTGCCGACTCGCTGACTTGCTGGTCCGGTCTTAGACCAGCACTCCGGGCGCGGGCAGATAACTGCGGAAGCAGACGACCTGTTCGCCATCGTTGGCATCGGTGACCGGCAAGGCGCGGAATGCGGCGCTGAGGGCGATGCGCTCCAGCGGGGCGGCAAGCGGCGCGGACGCTTCCGCGGCGCCGGCGGGCGCCTGCAGGCGCGGATAGTGCCAGAAGATGCGCTCGCCCTGCTGGCCCTGCACGATGAAGAGCGCGGACCACTCCTGAAAGAAGGTGCCGCCTTCGCGATCGACAAAGCCGAGGATGGGCTGGACCTTGATGCCTGCGGCGGGAATGCCGGCGAGCAGCGGCTGCGCGAGCTGGAGTCCGGGCGCCGTCCCGGTGGAAACGGATGCGACGCGGGCGACGTTGAAGCTGACGCGGCGAATGTAGTCGGGATCGTTGTTGACAGCGGCGGCGCTCTGCACATACGCGGCGGAGACGCCGCTGCCGACGTAGCCGGTCTGGCCGGCGTAATCGAGATCGGCGGTGACGAGCGAGCCGGCGGAAAAATTCGCGGCATCGGAAGCGGCGAGCGCGAGGAACGTCGCCGTGGATCCAGCGGCGAGGCTGACGGAAGGAATGCCTTTGGAACCGGAGCCGTTGGCGGCAGCTCCGGCGGCGGGAACGATGAGGTTCATGTGCTGCGAGCCGGCGGCCAGGGCCATGGAGAGCTTGCTCCACGATTTGAAGCGGAAGGAGACGGTGGCGTCCAGGGTTTCGCGAACCTGATATTGCGCGGCGGCGGGGCTGCCGGTGAGCAGTTCGCCGTACTTGCTGGCGGATTTGCGAGCGAAATTTTCGATGAAGCCGAGGTCGATCCAGGGAGCGGGCGGCGTGCCGAGCGAGCATGAGCCGCTGACGGATGGATCGAAGAGCGTGGGTAGCTGTTGCGCGCGATCGACGGGCGCAAACCAGGCGCGCACGCGCCGGCCGATGGGAGGCAGGGCGGCGAGCGGAGCAGACGTGCTCATTTCTCACCTCCTTCCTGAAAGGCGAATACGGTGATTTTGGCAGTGCGGCTGAGGCGGTCGCGAAGCGGAATGGCGGGGCCGAACTCCGGCTCAGACCAGAAGACCAGCGTCTCCATGGCGGCGGCGGGCGCGGCGGCGTAGTTCATCTTTTGTGCCGAGTACGGATACAAAATGCCGAGCAGCTCGTCATCCATCTCCTCGAGGGCGCGGCCGCGGTCCAGTCCGGAATTCGCCTGGGTGCCGGCGGTGGCGTACTGGATTTCGCAGGTAAGCTGCGCGAGGATGGCGGGCATCTGCAGGTCGGCGGCGAGGGAGGTCCAGGTGAGGGTGAAAGCGTCCAGCACCGGCTGCGGCATGGGAGCCTCGGCATCCTGCACCAGGATGCCGGGACGCGTGACGGCGCGCAGCGTGATGGTGCGGGCCGGATTGAGCGCCGCGAGGCGATTGCGCAGCGCGACGTAGAAAGTATCTTTAGCGTTCTGCATGATGCTCCTTGAAACAGAACTCAGAGCAAAGGGCTCTGAGCTCAGGAAAAGCGATCAGCGGGATGGTTCGGTACTCAGCGGGAGCGGGGTTGTGTGCTCTGAGCCGCGAGCGCTGCGGCCAGCCGTCACTGGCCGCAGGATTCCCGTAACAACAACCGATACAAATACGGCTGGCCCTGGGCGACAGCGGAGGAGACGGCCTCAATGAGAAAGAGTTTGCCGGCGACCTGAACGCCGGCGGCCATCGCGAAGAGGGCCTCGGCGGAGGGGAGCTGCTGCTGCGCCACCTGGGCGTTCACGGTATCGGCGGAGACAAGCAGCTCGTATTTCGGCAACTGTCCGTCCTGCATCGTAAAGCGCGGCGGCTTTTGCAGGATGGCGGGGGCCAGCGGCAGGGAGAGAAATCCCGAAGCGTCGAGTCCGAGCTGGCCGGCATCGGTGGAATCGCCGGTGAGGGGCGGCATCTGCAAAATCGCGGATGTGCCGCCGGTGGCGCGCAGCAGGGCGGTGGCGACACGCTGCGCCAGGCCGCAGGGATTCTGAGTGCTGAGATCGGCCATGGCTCACCCCATCCTGACCGAGACCCAGGGCCTGAGCATCGCCTGGACGCTGGGATCGATGAGCGAGGAGGAGAAGTACTGAAGCCACATGGTATCGACCTTCGAAGTTTTCACGTTGAGGCCGGGCGTGGCCTGGGCGTTCTTAACGATCTGCGCGCAGGCGCACATGACCGAGTCGGGCAAAGTCGCCAGGCCCGCGGTGTAGGCGACGGCAACCTCGTTGTAGGGCAGGCCGAGGATGTTGAGGGGAAAGATGAGCTCGCCTGTATCGGGGACAAAGTCGACGGTGGAAGGATCGACGGCGGTCCATGCGCCGGGCAGCGAGAAGGCCCAGAGGACTTCTTCCTGAAGGGGAAACACGGTCTCGCCGCGGCGCGGTTTGGCGTAGCGCGCCTGGATGGAGACAAAGGGCGAGGTGGCGGGCGCGATGGCGAGGAGGGGCAGGTTGCTGAGGCGAACGGTCTGCGAGCCCTCCACCATGCGCAGGCGCTCGGTGTACTGCGTGGGATTGAGGCTGATGCGGCGGCAGTGGCTGTCGAT